>DALYEI010000001.1:0-46342 GCA_031972685.1 Minisyncoccota bacterium
AACTTAGCCGAGCAGCATGCATAAACTCGTTGGCTCATTCTTCAATAGGCACGCCGTAGTGGAATAAATCCACATCGACTCCTTGTAGACACACAGTTTCAGGTTTATTTCAACGTCCTCCCGGACTACTTTTCACCTTTCCCTCACGGTACTAGTTCACTATCGATCTAAAAGTATATTTAGCCTTAGCAGTTAGTTCTGCCAAATTCCCCCCGGCTTTTGGTGTCCTGGGGTACTCAAGAATAACAATAAAAGAGATAAGTTATTTTAATTTACGGGACCATCACCCTCTATGGTATTGCTTTCCAGCAATTTCAAATAATAACTTATTTTTTGACTCTTCTAGAAATCTACATTGTCATCTTATAACCCCGCAGTATTACTACTACGGTTTGGGCTTCTCCCTTTTCGCTCGCCGCTACTTAGGGAATACATATTTGTTTCTATTCCTCCTGGTACTGAAATGTTTTACTTCCCAGGGTGCGCTTCTTGTCATCAAGTGACAAGATCATCGAGGTTTACTCGACGGGGTTCCCCCATTCGGAGATCTTCGGATTACAGGTTGCTTTGCACCTACCCGAAGCTTATCGCAGCAACGCCACGTCCTTCTTCGCTACTTTTAGTCTAGGCATCCACCGTGTGCCCTTAAAATTTCCTGTTAAGAAATTTATAAACCACAAATTTTATTTACTACAATCATAAATAAAATATTCAAACACTTTCCTTCAAAATATTTTAAAAAATATAATTAATTTGACCGCTCAAATTTCAGAAAGTTTGTCCTATGTCTAGCAAAGACCCAGATACAAAAGTATCAAGACAACTAGCATAGGGATTTAATTTTCAAATTTCAATCTTTTCTATCAAACAAAAAACCGCTTTTGGCGGCTTATACAGACAAAAGAAGCTGTATCTACCGCAACCTTTTTAAACTGTTTCTTGTAATATTCATACTGGTATTGAAAGAGTATATACTAAACGAAAACGAATGTCAACTAGTGACATTCGTTTTATTTTAGAACCTTATTTTATCTTTATTTTAAGGCTATTTTTGAGATAAATCTTCCGTTACTTTTGAGATTAAACGAGAAGCATGATCTTTTCCACCTAGTCCGATTGCAATCGCTCCACCGAGTGAAAGCATAGCAATAATACCTGTAAATACGATTTGCATATAAGCAGAATTAATACCTAATTGTTCAAAAGCTATAATAAAAGCAAATACCCAAACTGCATATTTAGCAATATTAGATAACATATTAGCAGAAGAAACTGACATTGATTTTGCGCCTGCTAAAATTGCTTTACCTAAACCATTTGAAACTATAGTACCGATAATCAAAACTATAGCAGCGATAATTACGCGAGGTAAAAATCCTAAAACATCATAACGTAAAAAGTCTCCAATAGATCCAAGGCCAACTAAAGAAAGAGAAGGTAATAAGAAAATAATTAAAACAAACCATCTCATAATTTGTCCTACAAAGTATCCTGTGTCGAGAGTGAGTCCTGCGCGACTTAAGATTTGACTTGCACCTGCTTTGTTTAAAGCCTTATCAACATGCATAGCGCGAACAACTTGTTCAAATGCTTTTGCAACAATAGAACTTATCACCCAACCTAAAATAAATACGATAATCGCAATTATAAGTCTAGGGGCGAATTGAATAAAACCCCACCATAATTCTTGCAATGAAGCATTAAAAACTTCACTCCATGTATACCAAATGTTATTCATAATTTTTTGACTAAATAGTCTTTTATTAATAATAAACTTTTTAAGTCGACCTTAGAAAGCTTATATACATTATACCATTTTCTACCCCTTTTTTAAGGCTTGTGTGGATAACTCTTTAGCTTGGAAAATCACCTTATGAGGAAAATCTAATACATCACGGATTAGTTTATCGTACATATTTAATCTATAAATAAATTCTTGGTATTCGAAAATTGCATAAGTGATTTCTCTACCGATTTCAGCTTCAAGTTTTTTAACACCATCTTCAACGCGATTGCGCTTAAGGTTATCTCCAACTATAAATAAATCTAAACGACTATCTTCGTTTTTGATAAATACCCCAGCTACTAAAAGCAGTCTGATTTTACCAGCCTTCTTAAACATTTGATGAATATTATCAGTACTCAAAGAGTCAGAACTAATAAGTAAAGATTCAAATTCTTTTTGATATTTAAAGTTTGAATTAAATTGATAACCAGAACTTCTCTTGCGAACAAAAGATACTGATTCGAGGACTTTCAATTCTTTACGAATCATTTGAGATTTAACCAAGCTTCTTTTTTCTATTTCTTTAATATCAAAAGTAACGTCTTTGTTAAGTAAAAACAAACGCATTATCTTCACTCGGTTCACACTCCCTAATAACTTTCCTAAAATTTCCATTTCTGTAAAAATTAACTGATAAATTGATGCCAAAATTATATCATTTTTACAAATAAAAAACACTATATTGCTATAGTGTTTTTTATCCTTTAAAATAAGGGGTTTATAGAATATTATTTCAATTCTACTTTGTCACGCATAAATTTCTGCTGAAATTTTGCGCGACCCCATCTCGGCACCGACGTGCCTGCGATTCAAAAGTCGAGTATTTTATTTAAGCTCGACTTTTGCACCCGCCTCCTCTAATTGTTTCTTTAAAGCTTCAGCTTCAGCTTTCTTCATACCATCTTTAAGAGTAGCTGGGGCACCGTCTACTAAGTCTTTAGCTTCTTTAAGACCAAGCCCTAAAGCTTCTTTAACTACTTTCATAACTCCGATCTTTGCTTCACCTGCAGAAGCTAAGACTACTGTGAAAGAATCTTTTTCTTCTGCTGCTTCTGCGCCACCTGCTGCAGGACCTGCTGCCGCTACTGCTGCTGCAGAAACTCCAAACTTTTCTTCGATTGCCTTAACGAGTTCATTCAATTCTAATACTGATGCTCCTTCAAGGTCTTTTAAAAATTGTTCAAATTTTGACATAATATTTTTAAATTAATTCTAATAATTATTTAGTTTTCGCTACTTCATTAACTGCAATAGCTAAACGTTGCATTGGACTCTTAAGTAAGAATGCAATTTTTGAAAGTAATACTTCGCGACTTGGAATAGTTGCTAGTTCTTTCATATAAACTCCGTCTACAAATTTACCTTCATAAACTCCACCTAAAATATTAAGAGGAACTTTATTTGTTTTTTGGAAGTTGAAAATCTCGCGAGCTGGAGCAATAGCATCCTCGCCATAAGCGATAGCTACTTCCCCTTCTAAATTAGGCATTTCCCCTGTTACTTTATCCTTTAAGGCAATCTTTAACAAAGTCTTACGGCTAATTTTATAGTTTACTCCGTTATTACGAAGTTCTCTACGCAACATAGTTTCATCTCCAACTTTTAGTCCATGAAAGTTAACGAATACTATAGATTTACTAGAATCCACAGCACCTTGTAAACCTTTTATCATTTCTGCTTTTGTTGATTTTTTTAGCATATTTTTATTTAAATTAAAAAAAACGGCTGTAAGCCGCAAATTCTCTTTCACTAATGAAAGAATATCGACCCACTAAATAGGACTTCTATCTAAACCATCCCTCCCCATAAGGTCGGGACGATCTTCGATCGCCATATTGTCTTTGCGGAACAATATTAATATAACATATTTAACTTATTTTGCAATAGTAGAATTTAAATTCTCATTACTTCCCTCTTCTTCCAAATACCCTAAAGTAAAAACAACAAAAAGCCCAATAGCTATAAAAGTAGTGAACAAAATCAAAGTCTTAAAAAAGTGCTTATTTAACATATTTTAAGTATATCAGAAATCACAAATTTAAAAACCTTTATTTTTGGGAAGGACGGTCCTTCCCAACAGATTCTTCTTCATAATTAAGCCAATCATCAATAAATTCATTAAAATTCTTATCTAAAAAATACTTAGGAAAACTAGATGGATTTAAAATTTTATTTTCATTTCTTTCTAAATTTAAATAATCTAAATAACTAGAATATTTATAATTAAACAGATACTCTTTTGGTTTATTTCTATCTTTAATTTTATTTTCTTTCCAATATGGATCGATTAATTTAACAGGATTTAAATGAATATAAGCGAACAAATACTTTAAATATTCATCTTTTTCTGCATGTTTTGCTTTGAAGCTTCCCTCAAACAATCTACCTGTTCTAGAATATTTTTTATTAAAATACATTGAATAACTAGTAGATATTTTATTCATAAATATTGATATACCGTTATCAATTTTCTCCTTAATTAAAATATGAAAATGATTTGGCATTAAAACATAAGCACCTATATCAACCAAAGTTTCGCCTCTATCAAATTCTACATAGGGTAACCCTATGGGTAAATCTCTCAATACAAAAGGGTTAGTGCTATTTGCAATAAATAATAGTTTCAAAAATCTTTCTTTATCATTATTATCTAAAAATATTTCTCTTTTGTCTGTCCCCCTATTATAAATATGATAAAACTCATTTATAGAAATATTTATTTTTCTTGTTACCATTGATTTAATTATATCAAACAAAACAAAAACCACATAGGGTTACCCTATGTGGTTTATTATGTAGTTTTTGGTTTTAATCAACAATATTTAGTTTACATAGGGTAACCCTATGTAAACTTGTAAACTATTATTTAGTATATTCTAGTGCTAGAAAATTAGATGGTATTTTTTCTAAAGCTTTTTTCTCAAGTTGATTCTTTGTATCTAATATTTCTATACCTAAAGTATTACCCTTCTTATCTAAATCTACTATTAACCTATCAGATAATTTTAAAGTATTAAAAACTTTACCCTTCTTTAGGGTTATATATAAAGCATCTGCATTTTTATCATATTTTGTTTTCATTTTATAAATAATATAAAGTTATAATAATAAAATTTTCTTTCGACTTTTTATAAACTATTTCTAAGGTTCCTTTATTTGTAATCTTTTGAATTAATTCAGTTGGAGAATAGGAAGGTTTTCTTATGGTTGGATTATTAAAAGCATTTCTAACATCTTTCATTAGTATATTTCTCTGTTTCATTCTTTCTTTAGCATGATCAGTAAATATCAAACCCATACAAAAAGTATAGCAAAATTAAGTAATGATATCAAACAAGAAACCCCCTGGGAAGAACGGTCCTTCCTAGGGGGTTTAGGTTGTAAGTTTTAGGTTTTTAGATTATTTTAAGGTATTCAAGCGATCGATTTCGGTTTGGTAGATAGAGGCTTTTTCAGGGTAAATCTCTTTAGCATAAGTAAAAGCCTTAATAGCTTCATCAATCTTTTGATTATTTTCAGCAATACGAGCAAAAAGAGTTACGAGATTTATTTTAGTTCTACTATCTACCTTCGTTAAACCAGATTCATAAACTGATTTTAAACCATCAAAACTAGTAGTCATTTTATCATCTAATATAGTAAGCTTAGTATTCCAATAGTCTGTAAAAGAAGGATTTAGATTTATAGCTTTATCAATATTATTTAGCGCATTTTGCCAATCCCCTTTCGCACTATAAGCAGAAGAAAGTCTTACATATACAACATCAGAATTTTTATATTCTAAGGCCTTATTGAGGTTAACTATAGCTTCATCGTATTTCGCTGCTAAGAAAGATTGACTAGCAAGATTTAAATATTCAGTAAACTTCGCATCATTATTCACCTTTGCTACATTACCTTCATTCTTTAAATATTTATCATCTTCTTTAATTACCTCTTTATCTTCATCTAAAGTATCAGTATTCTCCACTTTTTCAGTATTTTCTAAATCAATATTCTCGATATCTTTATCAATATCTTTTTTATAAACTATTAATCCTCCGATTACTATCGCAAGCCCTAATATTACTAATATGCTTTTTGTTATTTCTTTCTTGTTCATATTTGTATTATATATAAATATCTTTAAATTGCAAAATTAATTAGTTTTAACTGTGGTTGTACCTCCGCAAGCTCTTTGACCTAGAGAAGTATTACCAGCACAGGCTCTAAAATAATAAGTAGTTTGAGATTCAAGATTCGTAAAAGTATCTTCGAACTTTTGATCATCAGTTCTTTGACCAACTTTTGTTGTTGTTATAGTTTCAGATTTTTTATATTCATTTCCGTTCTTAGTTATTTCAAACCATCTTTCAACTCCATTCCTTGCTCCTTGAGTAATTATTCCTCTTACAACAACAGAATTAGAAGAAATATTAATAACCCCGTCAGTTCTAACCCTAATAGAAGGAGTGTTATTAGAAATTAAAACTTCATCAGGAACTACAGCGGTTGTAGGATTTGAGGTTACGGTTTCTGAAGTGGGAACATTTGTATTGTTTGTAGTTGTTGTACTTTCTGTATTAGTATTTTGATTTTCTAATGGAGTTTCAGTTACAGGATTTTGGTTTATGCAAGTTTGCTTTTTAATAAATTCACGAGTCAAAGGACCAACTAATCCAGTATTCCTAATAGCATTATCTTTTTGGAAATTCTTCACAGCTTTCAGGGTTAAGGGTCCAAAAAATCCAGTAGGATTAGAATTCAAATAGCCTTTACTTTTTAAATAAGCTTGCAAATTATAAATATTTTTAATATTTACGCTATCTCTATAACCTTGCCTTAAATCAGAATTCAAATCTAAACAGTTATCACTAGCTAAGGCACTACTGAAGGTTAAAGTAAAAATTAATACAAATAAAATTAATATCTTTTTCATACTTTAATTATAAAACAATTTAACTAGAAACACAAAAACCCTTCTCTTTCGAGAAGGGTTTTTGTTGTTTACTAGCTTAGAAAATTTCCTAAGAGTTTACAAGTTATTAGTAAGTAAGAACTTGTGTATCTGTTGGAAGATTCTTCACTAAGTAACCATGATTCCAGTCGTTAGTTGTTGCATCGTGTGAAGAAGCAGATTGATCTGTCCAAACAAATGTTGAAGCAGCGTCATCTGTTAACACATCTGCATAAGCGTCTGGAGCATCATAAGCTGTTGTACCAGCTGCGATACTTACACTTAAGTAATCACCTGCAACAAAAGTACCAGCTGTAGTCATTTTAACTACGTAAGTCTTTGTACCACTAACTTGTTGTTCGTTGTCTGCAACGAATGTCAAGCCTCCGGCAACGTCACCATCACCTTCAATACCACCTGTGAATGTAGCTGTACCAGCGATTTGTGTGTTAGTATCAGCATCCCATACTGTAGCAGAAGCTAAAGTATCAGTACCACTCATAGATCTTGTAATTGTGAAAGCGAGGTATTTCCATCCGATAGTTCCTCCGTTTGAAGCAATTGAGAATTTAGATACAGTGTTTGTACCTACAGTCAAAGTTGATGAAGGAAGAGTTACGTTTGTGATTGTTGGGATTGCAGCGTAAGCATACATTGCATTTCCAGCTGGACCATTTTCTAAAGCTTCACAAGTTGAGTTTCCACAACCTCCGTCATTAGCAGAAGCATCTGAAATACCTGTTGAAGTATTTATAGCTGTGAAAGTTGTCAATGTTACAAGTTGTGAAGAACCTGTAGTACCAGCACCAATTCCTACTCCAGCAAGAACTAATTTAACAGTTAATACTTTGTTAGTATTAGCTGGAACGTTCCAAGCTAGACCGTTGAATGTAACTGTAGCAGCACCAGGTTTTGAAGCTACTAATGTAGCACCATCATACAATTCTACAGAAGAAGCAACAGTAGCATCAGCTAATGTGAATGTTAAGTCTGTAACGTTGTATCCAGCTGTAACTGCAGCAAATTTGAATGCAGCAGCTGTAACTGTTTGATTATCAGATACGATACTTGCAACTGGAGTTGAAGCATCAACTGTAGCTGTAATACTTGCTGTACCAGCAATGATTGTTTGACCATCTGTATCTGCAGAACTTGCAGTTACAGCTGAGCCAGAAGTCATAGCAGTACCAGTAACAGTTAAGTCTGTTTTAAATGAATCAGCAGTTGTAACAGTTGATCCAAGGTTAGCAAACAATTCGATTGAAAGAGTCGCATTCTTAGCTAATGTGTAGTTGATTGAGTAGTTGTTATCAGTTGCAGAAACTGTAGCTAATGGAGAAGGTTGAGCAACGATTGTTGAACCATTCTTAACTACTACATACATATTTGTCAAATCAGCAGATGAGAAAGTAGCGTTAGTTACTGAATCAACGTCAAATGACAATGTTGTTAACAATATGTCTTCTGTTGAAGAACCAGCAAGATTCCATGAACCAACTTTGAAGTTAGTTGCAGGAAGAGATACTGATTGGTTTGCGTAAGTACCATTCTTTGTCAAAGAAGCTGAAGCATCAGCAATTGTCAAAGTATTACCAGCAACAGTTGTAGCGTCTGGAACACTAACAGATCCTAATGAATCTACTTTTTGTACGTTTAATGAACCAGCTGCGATTGTACCAATGATAGTATCACCGTTTGAAAGATCATCTGTACCATCATTATCATACATATCAGCACGTAATTCCATAAGTACTGGTGTACCTGGATTAACTGTGTAGTTTAATGTGTATGAAGTATAAGCAGGAGAAGATGAATCTTCCATCAATGTAGCTGTTGAGCCGTATTGAACTCCACCAATCATAATACGTCCATTTCTTAATGAATCTACTGAAGCATCAGAGCCTGTGAATGTAGCACGTATAGTTTCGATTTTCATTGGTTCACCGAAAGCTGTAACCTTGAATACTCCGATAACTTTATCGTTTGTTCCTTCTGAAGTGTTTCCAGATGGAGAAGTACTATCTCTTTCAATTGTTAAGTTACCTCCTGATGATCCTGAAATTGTATTTTGTGTACTAGCTGTCCAAGGAGTAGAAGCACCAGTAACATTAACTCCAAATGATGAGTCAACTAGATCAATATCAGCTGCATTTCTCAAAGAGAAGTGAACTGTTCTTGAAGCTCCTGAAACTATGTCAGCATCAACACGAACTACGCGTGATCCTGAAGCTAGAGTAACTGGAGTTGAATTCATATCGAAAGTAACATATCCGTTAGCATCTAAACCTGTAGCTGTAGCAACTTGAACTCCATTTACATAAAGTTTGAAGTTAGCAAAAGCTGAAGCTGGAGCTGAACCGATATTTCTAAGAGCTAATCTCTTCATCCAAACATCTCTGTTAGAGATAGTTAGAGTTGATTGCCATAGAGTTACGTTTGCACCAGGATTCAAAGTAGCACTTGAAGGTGTAACTGTACCTGCTGAAACAGTAGCTAATGTAGCTGAAGCGATTGAATGAATGTTTCCTGAAAGGTTAGCTGTTGTTACTCCACTTGAAGTAGTGAAAGTAGCAAGCATCATACCAAGAGTTTGACCTGAAGTTGAAACTGCATTTACAGTACTTGCGATGTCAGCTTTAACAGTAATAGTTTTTGTACCATTAACTGTAAAGATTCCTGCTGGAGCTGTAAATGTTACTGTTCCATTTGAAGAAACTGAAGCTGCATCTGTCAAACGTGTAGCACCGTCAAATAGGTAAACGTTTGAAGGAGTAGCATCAGCTGAAACTCCGAGTCTTTGTAATGTAACTGCAGTAACTGTACCTGATCCACTGAAAGTGAATTGAGCAAGGTTAGCTGTAGCTTGACCTGCAACTAATGTACTTGAAACTGGGTTAGTAGAAGCTAAAGTAGCTGTTACTGGACCTGTTTGTGTATTAGTTGTAGTTCCATTACAAGGAGCTCCTGTTGTTGAACTGAACAATGCACCTGGAGTACATCCAGCTGGTAATGTTGTATTACCTGTTGTTGTGCCTGTCCAAGCAGCTCTTGAAGCTGGACCAAAGATTCCGTCAGCTGTTAAGCCTTTTGAAGTTTGGTAAGCTTGTACTGCTAATTTTGTTTTTGTACCGAAAGAAGTAGTTTCATATCCTACTGATCCAGCACCTGAAGTAGACACAGTGAATCCTGCAGCATTAAGATTTTGTTGCAATTCCTTCACTTGAGCGTCCTTCATACCATATTTTAGAGTTTTGGTGATAGCTGCATTAGCTGTACTTGTGAAAGTAAAAGCTGCAACTAACATCAAACCTAAAATGAATTTTGATTTGAATAAATTACTCATATAATAAATTTAATTTACGCCATTAATAAGTTTCGACAAAACTAAAAGCGTATTTTTCTATCGTTACAATATTCTACTTACTTAATAATAAATTATAATGTGTAGAAATTTTTGTAACGTTAAGAAACAAAAAAACTTGAAAACGAAATAAAACATTTGCAATTTAAAATGCAAACATTTTTATCTATTTAGTTTTCAATGACCTTTCATTTACCAAGCTATTATCTTTATTCTCTTGAATAAAAAACCTAGCAGGCTTATCTTATTTTCTCTTAAATCTTTTCGACGAAATTTAAGAATAAGATTTATATTTTAGGAGACTAGAAAAATAAATTCTCAGTCGACCTAATATACATATATATTATAATACGTCTTCTGAAATAAGAGCAATATTATAATATGTGGATAACCATAAAATCTCAAAAAGACTAGCTCTTCGAGACAATTAACCACTCTCCTATTCTCTCATATTTTAAGCAAAAAAGCAATCCCGAATTAGTAAAAAGTTATAAAGTTTAAAGTATAAAGTAACTAAATAAAACTTCTAAATCACCTGATCTAAAGACTTGAATCTAAGAGACGAAATATCGGGACCAACGCTTTTCTCCTGTCTTATAAAGGACATTAGAATCGACTAAAGATACTAATTCTCTCTGCAAGGTTTTATCGCTCATGGACGCGAGTTCACCCTTGGCCTTGACCTTTATCTCAGTAATGGTTAACCCTGATTTTGAATCTCTGACGATTTTAACTATTTCTTCTTTACGATTAATTTTACCATTATTAACGATATTTTTATCGTTAGATTTTTGGTTTAGATTTGGTGAAACTTTAGGTTTATTAACTACTTTATTTTGAGAAGTTTTGGACAGCTCTATCTCCCTAAGAGCATTTAATAAAGTACTACCTTTTTGGACTCCTAAATTTTTTGAATTTTGTCCGTAATTTTTTTCTAAGGTATTTATAAAAGACAAATTGTTTTCTTTATCTTGTCCATTATGTCCTATAGGAAAAGCTTCTGTGATCTCGAATAAATTACTCTTCTTCTCTTCATCTTCTCGAAATAATCTGCTCAAGTTTTGATTAGTATTATCATTAATATTTTCTATAGATTTTTCTAAAGATTCTAAGAAAAGACTAAATTCTTTTTTCAAAATATTATTATTCATAGTTGATATCATTTGAAGGTCACTCGCTATGTCGAGTAAGGTTATAATGAAGGAAGTTTTAGATAAAATGTCTCTTAATTTTAAATCTGTCCAATACGAATTATTATATATGTCCGATATAATTTCTAGCCCGGAATTTCTTAGCTTTTTTTTAATAGATTCATCCTTGTCCATTATGTCCGTTACCATAAATAAGGCTGTAACGAGGTTCTTAACCTTGTTGTGTGAGAAAGACAAATTATTGTCTTTGAGATGCAAACTTATGTCCTTTGTATTGTTTCCACCTAATTCCATGTGTCCATTATTATATAAGACAAATTAAAAGTCAACTTAATAAAAAATTAAATAATGTTTAATTAGACTTACGCAGGCTGGCGAGCCGAGTACAGCAATTTTCTAGCAAGAAAATATGCGTGTCTAAATAAATATTATTTAATTTTTAGATTATAGAAATGAATTAAAAATACAACCCCTAAATCCCCTTATCAGGGGACTTAAATAGAAAACTTATAAACTAGAAATTAGCACCTATTTTATGATAAAATATATACTATATGGCGAAAAAGAAGAAAAAGATAAATAACGAAAAAGAGCCAAAGAAAATAGAAATAAATAAAAATAAATCTTTAAATCTTAAAACAGAAACAAGGCATAGCATCAGAGCTGTTTTATTTTTTGTTGTAGCTTTATTTTTATTTATGTCACTCTTTGAAATGGCTGGAGTAGCGGGAGAATTTACTTATAAAGTTCTCAACTATATGTTCGGAGTTGGATATATATTATTACCAATTTTATTTTTATTATTAGGAACTTCATATATGAAAGAAGGTGCTCCGGATGTCGGGACTACTCGGATATTTAGTTCTATATTATTTTTACTTTCAGGGCTCGGCATTATCGACATAGCAACATCTACAGAACCAGGTACTTGGTCTGCAATTAGTAACGGAGGAATTCTAGGGAAAATTTTATCGACGCCTCTCGTAAATCTTTTTGATGTTTATGCTAGTATTATTTTCCTCGGTGCATTACTCATCATATCGATGATTATAATGTTTGATACTAGACCTAGCTTTAGTAATTTTATAAATCGTATTAAAAATCTTTTTGGAAGTAAAAAAGAAATCGAAGAAGATGAATATGAAGAAGAGGAAGAAATAGAGGAAAATGAAGATGAGGAAGAATTAGAAGAAGAGGAAGAAGAAGAAAATCCAAAGAAAAAAGTACTAGCAACAGCGAAAACTATCGAACCGAAAATCGCCGAAAAAGAAGAAGAGATGCCTATCAAAGCAAGGAAGATTACTGATAGCGGAAGCTACGTACCTCCTCCCCTAACTCTACTCGAAGAAGATAAAGGTAAACCGAACACTGGAGACGTTAAAGCAAATGCAAATATTATTAAAAGAACTTTGCAAAATTTCGGTATTGAAGTTGAAATGGATGAAATCACTATCGGGCCGACCGTCACTCGCTATGCATTAAAGCCTGCCGAAGGAGTTAAACTCTCTCGTATTGTAGGACTACAAAACGATCTCGCTCTAGCGCTCGCAGCTCACCCTATCCGTATCGAAGCACCTATACCAGGTAAAAGTCTCGTAGGTATCGAAATTCCAAATAGAAGCAAATCTACTGTAGGACTTGCTACTCTACTCAAAGAGCAAGCATTTCAAAATTCTCAAAATCCTCTAACTGTAGCTCTAGGGCGTTCTATCTCGGGTAAAGGAGTTTTCGCAAACTTGGCAAAAATGCCTCATGCTCTCGTAGCAGGTACGACTGGATCCGGAAAATCAGTAACTATTCACGCTATTATAACTTCCCTGCTTTATCGCAACGGACCGGACGATATGAAATTCATTTTCGTTGATCCAAAACGCGTAGAATTAACTTTATACAAAAATATTCCGCATTTATTAACTCCGGTTATTACTGATGCTAAGAAAACTATCCTTGCTCTAAAATGGGCAGCAAAAGAGATGGATCGTCGATATGATATTTTAGAATCTGAATCCGTACGTGATATCGCTTCTTATCATAAAAATATTTACGGCAAAAAATCGAAAAATACTAAAATTAATGAAATGGGAGAAGAAGTACAAGTAGAAAACGAACGTTTGCCTTATATCGTGATTATTATAGATGAGCTCGCGGATATTATGACTACTTATCCGAGAGAATTAGAAAGTGCTATCGTCCGCCTCGCTCAGATGTCTCGTGCTGTAGGTATTCACCTTATACTTTCTACTCAAAGACCTGAAGTAAACGTTATTACAGGACTTATTAAAGCTAACGTGCCTGCTCGTATTGCCCTTAAAGTATCTTCACAAATTGACTCTCGTACTATACTCGACGCAGGAGGTGCAGAGAAGCTACTTGGCGCAGGAGATATGCTCTACTCTTCAGGAGAAGCTCAACCGGAACGTTTGCAATGTGCTTTCATATCTGAAACTGAAGTAAAAAGCGTAGTGAACTATCTAGCAGATGCATATAAAGACGAAGTTATAGGAGAAATCAACCTAACTTCTGCTAGCGTAAACGCAGATAAAAGCATATTTGAAAGCACTCTAGAAGATGCCGAAGATGATGACGAAATGTATGAGGAAGCTCGTCAGACTGTTATCGAAGCCGGAAAAGCTTCTACTTCATTCTTGCAAAGAAAACATAAACTCGGTTATGCCCGTGCCGCTAGACTAATCGATATGCTCGAGGCTCGCGGAGTTATCGGACCAGGTGACGGAGCAAAACCAAGAGAAGTTTTAGAAAAGATTAATAGAACAGAAGGAGGAGACCTGCCTACCGGCAGGCAGGAAATGTAATTTATATGGAGTTTAATTTCAAAAAAAAATTAATACGAGGTTTAATAATCACCTTTTCCCTGTTTGTAGTAACTTATGCATTTTTTAAGGCTGAGGATTTAATCTTTGGAGTAAAAATCAGAGAAGTAAATATAGAAAATCAAACCGTTTTTGAAACAAACAAGATAGAAATATCCGGAAACGCTCGCCACGCTACAGAATTAATATTAAACGGAAGAGAAATCTCAATAGATAAAGAAGGAAATTTCAAAGAAGATATTGCTCCATTAATAGGTTATAATATAGTTAATATTAAAGCCAAAGATAAATTTGGTCATGAGGACGAGAAAAATTATAAGTTAACTTTTAATGAATCTCATTAAAAGTTATTAATTAAATCCTGTCAGTCCCGACCGACAGGACAAGAAAATATATGATAAAGAAAAAAAAGAAAGAAGAAAAGGTTATGGGTGATGGTAGTAATAATGCTTTAGAAAATACTCTAAAGGCTATTCAAACAAAATTCGGAGAAGGTTCGATAATGAAACTTGGAGACAGCCCGAAAGTAGCAGTGAATGCTATTTCGACTGGCTCGCTCGGTCTTGATATGGCGCTTGGTATCGGAGGAATACCTAGAGGTAGAATTATAGAAATCTTTGGACCTGAATCTTCAGGTAAGACTACCCTTTCTCTACATATCGTAGCTGAAGCTCAAAAGATGGGTGGGGTTTGTGCTTATATC
Source organism: Minisyncoccota bacterium (assembly GCA_031972685.1). Classification (GTDB taxonomy): domain Bacteria; phylum Patescibacteriota; class Minisyncoccia; order Phycocordibacterales; family UBA9973; genus UBA9973. The sequence goes on from DALYEI010000001.1 coordinate 14,769, forward strand.
GATGCTGAGCACGCTATGGATCCAGAATATACAAAAAAGTTAGGAGTTAATACTAAAGAATTACTTATCTCTCAACCTGATCACGGAGAGCAAGCTTTAGAAATCGTAGAAAGCTTAGTAAGGACTGGTAAAATAGACGTAATCGTAGTTGACTCAGTTGCAGCGCTCACTCCAAAAGACGAAATCGAAGGAGATATGGGAGCTCACCACGTCGGTAAGCAAGCTCGACTTATGTCTCAAGCATTACGTAAATTAACTGCTCTCGTTTCAAAATCAAAGACTGTAGTTATCTTTATCAACCAAATTCGTATGCAAATCGGAGTTATGTTCGGTAATCCAGAAACCACACCAGGAGGAAAAGCTTTAAAATTCTATACTTCAGTACGTCTTGATATCCGTCGTATTGCTCAAATTAAAAAAGGCGAAGAAGTAGTCGGAGGAAGAACGAGAGTTAAAGTAGTAAAGAACAAAGTCGCTGCTCCTTTCAAACAAACTGAATTTGATATCATTTACAACGAAGGTATTTCTCGTGAAGGTGAAATAATGGCTCTCGGAGAAAAGCTTGGTATTATCGAGAAATCCGGAGCTTCATACTCATATAAAAGTAAGGATGGAGAGAAAGTATCTATGGGTCGCGGATATGACGCTACTCGAACTTGGCTAAAAGAAAATCCAAAAGTTATGAAAGACTTTGAAAAAGAAGTTCGTTCTCGCTTTGGAGAAATTCAAGTTTCAAGCGCTGGAGAATAAACCCAAGCACTTATGCATAAGTGCTTGGGTAAACCCTTTCACTAGATTGCATAAATGATTGGGTAAAAACACCAACTTACTTATAAATGTTTACAAATTTTAAAAATAATATAATATAACTGTATGGCAACTTTAGAATACAACGAAATAAGAGAGAAGAAAATTATTATTCATGATGATGAGCCTTGCGAAGTGATAGAATCACACGTAGCTCGTACTCAACAACGTAAACCTCAAAATCAGGTTAAATTAAAAAGCTTGATTTCGGGTAAGACTTTCGCGGCTACTTTTCACGTCTCAGATAAAGCTGACGAAGCAGACGTTGAAAAAAGAGACGTAAAGTATTTATACACTAATAAAGGCGAATACTGGTTCTCTGCAAAAGACGATCCTAGTGACAGATTTAACCTACCCGCTTCCCTAGTATCAGACTCTGCAAAATTCTTTAAAGAAAATAGTTTAGTGCAAGCCTTGGTTTGGGACAATGACGGAGAAGAACAAATTATCAAAATCACTTTACCAATCAAAGTAGAATTCAAAGTAAAAGAAGCTCCACCTGCAGTGAAAGGTAATACTGCTCAAGGAGGCACTAAAATCATTATTCTCGAAAACGGTACTTCAGTAAATGCTCCTATGTTCATCGAACCTGGAGACTCTGTATCTATCAATACTGAAACTGGACTTTATGTAGAAAGAGTTTAAATAAATTAAAAGGCCCGTCGCGAAAGCGACGGGCCTTTTAATTTATATTATCTAGCTACGAAAGGAAGTAATCCCATAAATCTTGCACGTTTGATAGCGTTAGCTAAAGCGCGTTGATTCTTAGAAGTAATTCCGGTTCTCTTGTGAGAAAGGATTTTACCGTTTGGGTTAATGAATTTCTTTAGAATTTCAATATCCTTGTAGTCTATGAATTTTATATTGTTTGCTGAAAAATAATCTTGTTTCATAATGTTTTTTATAATTTATAATTAAAATGGAATGTCTTCTGGATTTATATCTTCTTCTGGGTATTCTATTGTGTCTAAATCGTTATTTGTTTCTGCTTTTGGAGCTTCTTGAGGTTTATAATCCCCTCCTGCACTTTGTCCTCCTTTAGGACCGAATTGGGTTTTCTCGGCAATTATTTCGGTACGGTATTTCTTTTCTCCACTATTCTTGTCATCCCAACTACGAGTTTGCATTCTACCTTCTACCATCATCGAGTTACCCTTTTTCATATATTGAGCGACGGTTTCTGCTTGTCTTCCGAACACTACTACGTTGTGATATTCGGTTTGTTCTTGTCTTTGGTTATTAGCATCTTTCCAAACACGGTTAGTTGCTAAAGAAAAACTACAAACTTTAATTCCTGAAGGTAGAGATTTTAATTCTGGATCGCGAGTAAGGTTACCTATAATAATTGCTTTATTTAAATACATAATTAATTTGTTTTTTAACCCTGTCAGTCACGACCGACTGGGTAAGCTAATAATATTATGCCGCTACCATTTTCTCGATTTCTTTATCTACTTCTTCTTCGTTTATAGGAGCTACTTCTTCATTATCTTCTTTCTTTGTTCTCTTTCTTAGACTTTCTTTCGGATTAAATTTCTTTTGAGCGATAGTATTTTCGCGAACAGTCTTAGTAATAAGGAAGCGAATGATGTTTGTTTCTAAATCTAATTTAGATTTAAGACTAATAACGTTTTCTGTAGTCATTTCGAATTTAATCCATCCAAAATATGCATCATTAAAACGATTGTTAACGTTTGAGATAACTTTAGTCATTTCATAAGCTAAAGGCATCATGCGAGGCATTTCTTCAGAGATAAATTCACCGCCAAAGCTAGCGATCATATCCTTGAGACTAGTAAAGTAAGAAGGTACTTCTTCCTCAGATAAAGTAGGAACTAAAAGATAGCCCAATTCGTAAACTTGGCTGTTTAGTTCTTTTTCTTCATTAATTATTTCCTTTTCTTTCATATTGCTACATATTATCAGAAAATGAAATAAAAGTAAAGGGGCTATAAAATATTTAAAAAATATGCTAAAATTTACTAAATATGAATTTAAAAGAACTTGAAATTAAATTTTTAGACATAAATAAAGAAGAAATAAGGGAAAAATTAATTAAAATACATGCCAAATTAATTAATCCAGAATATTTAATGAGGAGGAAAACCTTTGATTTTTCTCAAATTTCACCTGGAAAAAATAAGTGGGGTAGGGTTCGTCAAGAATCTGATAAAATAACTATGGCAATAAAAGAAATTACAGGAGAAAAGATTGATGATGTATTTGAAACAGAAATCACAGTTAATGATTTTGATAAAGCTTGTAAAATTTTTGAAGACTGTAACGTTAAATCAAAATCTTACCAAGAGAATAAAAGAGAAGAGTGGAAATATAATAATAACATATTTATAACTATCGATACCTGGCCAGGATTATCACCTTTTATAGAGATTGAATCTGAATCTATAGAAGCAATAAAAAATTTTACTGAAATTCTTGGATATTCTTATGAAAAAGGAATTATTGGTAGTATAGATATTATCTATGAAAAAGTTTTAGGCATATCAAAACAAGAAATAATAACATTGCCAGAAATTACTTTCGACAAAATACCAACAAAAAACTCCCTTAAATGAAATACATCATTTTAAGGGAGTTATTTTTATAGCAATAAGGTACCTTTAATTTTTGGATATATATAATCAGTATTATACTCCATACACCAACCCTTATTTTCACCAGGTATACGACAATTAAAATTACAAAAGGGACTAATTGTTAGTCTTAATGGAGTCTCTTTTACGGCATTTTTACCTAAATGATTAACAATAAATTCTTCAAATTCTTCTTCAGTTACATTATTATTTAAGGCAAAACTAATATCTTTTCTTAAATAACAAAAATAAGATATCATATTCGGATCAATTCTCAGATAATCACCGAAGGCTTCTTCGCACTTATTATTAAATATACATTTATTACATGGACTTTTATTGCGATCTAAAAATTCACTTATTTTAACTTCTACTACAGAATTATTCAATAAATGAAACTTTAATCTGGAACGACCAATACTTTTATTATCTCGTTCTATTTTTTGAATACCTTTTAAATTTCTAATAACAGGTCTCCAATCAATAAAAAACTTATTATAATAATTTTGATTTTCAGAAGTCCACATTAATGTGTACAATTTTAATCTCGAACCATATTCTTGAATAAAATTAATTTGATCAAAAATATCATCTAAGTGACCATTTAAAAGAAGTCTATTAAAAGAGATTTTTAAGCCAATTTTTAAAGATTTTTTAATACCAGAGAAAAATAATTCGTAGTCACCGTAACCACCAGATATTTCTTTAAAAAGGATTGGATTAGTGGTATGCCAACTAACACGCAATTTGTTTAACCCTGCATCTAATAATCTTTCAGAAAATTTAGATAGTAGTTGTCCATTCGACGTTAAATTAACTTGAAATCCTTTTTTAGTGAGTGAGCTCACTAAATTTACAATATCCAAATTTTCATCTCTCCACAATAAAGGCTCCAGGGCACCTAACTCTATTTTAGATATACCTCCTATAGATTTCCATAAATCAGCTATAAACAAAACGTCATTAAATTTCATCATTCTCATCTGATTGTTTTTTTTGAATAAATTTAATAATTTTTTTAACAATTTTATCAGGAGTTAAATTATCAGTCTTGAACTCAGTTAATCCCAAAGACAAGAAAACATTTTGAATACTATCAAGTAAAGATGAATTATCTTCAATCCAATTCTTTGATTCATTTCTTTTAATTATTCTATTATTTCTAGTTTCAGAATTTGCAGTAAGTAATAAAGAAAAATTAGGTTTCAAAATACCTCTATCATCATGAATAATTTTTATATCATTATCCATTACAAAATGGTAAGCAAAGGTTGATGCAATATATCTATCACAAACTACAAGTTTAGATTTAAGAATATTTTTAATAATCCTAGAATCATTTTGTATTGCAAGTCGATAAAAACAATAACGACCAATTGGGTTCATTGGATTTTCAACCTTTTGACGAATATCTAAAAATGGATTTGATGGAGACCTATAATAAAAACCATTTAATTCTTGAGCAAGTAGTTTGGATATTGTTGTTTTTCCAACACCATCAACACCATCTATAGCAATAAATAACTTTCTCATAATATAGAAGTAATTTTTTGTTTTAACCCAATATTTATTTCATCTCCAATTTTTTTTCCAAGTAAAATTTTACCCATAGGAGAAATAGGTGTTATAACAAAAATAATCAACCCATTAAAGGTTATTTTTTTTCCACCAGCTGATGGTGAGTACAAATAAAAGTTTTTAATACCTCTATCGCTTTCAGTTGTAACTAAACTCCCAAGGCGAATTTCCTTTTTTTCTAAATCTTTTAAAATATCAATATATTTTATTAAAAAAGATTGAATTTCCAACAAATCACTTTCTAAATCAAGAATTTTTTTCTTATACCCATCCACAAGATACTGGGCCTCCTCTTTAAAAGTATCGTATCTCGACACTTTAGCTCCTCCATGACTATTAGCCTCAATTTGAGCTTCATCTCTAGCCTTCAAATTTTCTTGAATTTGTAATTTTAAATCATTCTGCAAGCTTTGGAAAATTTCTATTATATCCATAATATTTAGTTTTAAATTAACAATTTATTTCAATATCAGGTTATCATAAAATGATATTATTTACAATAAATTATTTTTATACTAAATCAAATTCTACAAAGAAAGTAGAACCTTTGCCTGATCCTTCAGACTGTGCCCAAACTCGGCCCTTGTGGGCCTCTACTATCAAGCGGACAGAATAAAGTCCGTATCCAGTACTATCTACGTTCACTTTTACAGAATCTTTACCTCTACCCCCTGCTTGGAATAAATTCTTTTTATCATCTAGTGTGATACCTACCCCGCTATCCTTAACGGTAAACAACAATTTATTATTTTGATTTTTCTTAAGACTAATTTCGATAGTTCCGGATTGAGTATAACGAACCGCATTTTCTATCAAGTTATTAGTAACTTCGCGAAGCCAGAATTGATCTCCTGAAATATTAAACTCTCCTTCTTCGATATTTAAAATCATTTTGAGTCCTTTCGCTTCTGCGGGATCACGACGACTTTCTGCAGAATCCAAAACTAAGGTTTTAAAATTAAATTTTTGCATATCGTATTTTACGATACCTCGTTCGAGATTAAAGGCATTCAAAACCAAATCAACAGTTTTAATACCTTCATTATCAGAAGCAAGTCCTGTATTCGCCATATGTTTTAATTCATCATTAAGAGTTCCAAATCCCCCGCCTACCATTTCCGCAAAAATATATTTAGAACGAGTAAAAGAAGCTTTCACTTTATGAGTAATAAGGTGAACCAAAGACTCTCTTTGCTTGAGTAGACTTTCAAGTTCAGTGTTAAGTTTTTCAATCTTTTCTCTTTGCAAACTTTCACGTCGATAATTAGCAAAAATCAAAATTGAAATACCTACAGCAAACAACAAAGTAATCAAAGTCATTACCAAACTACCGGTATTCCTTACAAAGAAAAGCTGACCTAGAACGAAGATAACTAAACCTATCACCATATAATGCGTACCGATCATTTTGAATTTAAAAATATCTAGTTCAAAAACTGCATAAATAATCGCTAACAAGAAAACCGGCAAAATAAATAGACTGTAAAGATGAACTTCGTAAAGTCCAGTAGTAGCGGATACGTATTCACTTGCACCAAAAACAGTTAAGAATAAAAACATAGAAGAAAGTACTATCAAATCAGCTCTTCTATCTAAACGGTCCATAGTTTTATTAAAAAAAGTTTTGATTATATAAATTAAGAAAATAATACCTATTAAACTTTCAACTCCTAATTTATATAAATCTAAAATCTCATTATTATTAGCTTCACATATAGCTTGTTCAAAATATAACAAAGAGTTACCTGTAAAACTCAAAATTAATGGAGCTAAAGTTATTAAAAACAAAACAAGTTTTAAAAATGGGGATAAATCTTTTTCTCTTATAAAAATAAAAGCGAAATAAAAAGCTAAAACATAAAATAGTATTTCTATATAAACTAAAAATGACCAAACTGTATAAATCAGATCATAATTTGTTGAAACCCATAAAACAACATCGCCAATCAGCCACAAAGAGAAAGTTAAAATAAAAGAGAAGAAAACTTTAGAAAAAAGATTATAGTTAGATTTAATAAAAATAAAAATACCTAAAAATAGTGCTAAAACAGAAGGAATTAAATGAGAATAATATATCAAATTATTTTGAATCAAATCTGTTTGTGCAGCTAATATACAAGAATTAGTGATGTTTTCCATAATTATAATTTAATATTCTTTTTAATAAAGGAATCATAAAACACCCATTTTTCATCTTCTTCAATATCCATTGGAGGTATGGGAACAATTAGAGGTTTCAACCCTGTTAACTTAATACAATTCTCTATAGCGGGAAGTAAAATTTCTTGCGAAAATTTTTTATCTTCACCAGATATAATAAAATTTTCAAATAAAATTCCGTAACATGTATAAACTAACATATCTTTATTGTAATAATGCAAAGCGTCTCCTCCGTTTCTTTTTAACCAACTTGAAGCATCATAAAATATACAATTTTCTTGATAATAAGGAGAGGACTTTAATAAATTTCGATGAAAATCAACTAAACCTTCTCCCCATTTTGTTTGAACTTCTCTAATTGGTAAACCATTATACTTATTAAAATCAACAATGGTTATCTTTTCAATGATATCATCACTATTTTTATTTAAACCATTATTGATATGTAAAACACCTAAAGAATATTTAAAATGATTATTTGAAGTAAATTTATCGTCTAAATATTCAGAAAAAAATGGTATGAAATTAAAATCTTTAGATAATTTTAAAAAATGATTAGTATCGTGATTAGGGGTTGCAACCTGCTTACTATTTATTCCGTATCTACCTAATTCTCTTAACGGTTGTGGTATATCCCCTCCTAAAAGCTCTTCAACTTTTTTAACAAGTTCTTTGTCTTTTTGCCTCTCTTCTAGGATCTTTACGGCTTCTGAAAGCGGAGTATATACGACTTCGTTAAAAAGCTTTCGATCAGACATTATTTTATTATAATCAAAAGGAATTTCCATATTATTCTAATTCAGTATTATTTTCTTCTAAAATATTTTGCTCATCGCTCGGGAAAACACAAATTCCGTTTTCTATATCAGTATCGGTGCAACTAACTTCTTCGCATTTACCTGTAGTCGCACAAAACGAAGTGCAATCTTCGTTCTCACACTTTGCGAAGTCATAAGCTCTCATATGATATTGTTTATAAAAAGAAAGTTGATTCGGAGGACATTCCCCTTCTTCACAATCTCGATAAAAGCAAATCTCGCGAGTATTATCACAAGTTGTTTCTACAAGAAAATCATAATCTCTTTTAATAAACAAATTAAAGAATGAAGAAAAAATTACTAAAAAGAGTGATAGAAAAATAAAAACCAAAAAGTAGTTGATTTCTTTTTTATCAGTATTGTTTTGTACATCAGAAGTTTTTACAACCTCTTTATTTTCCTCCATAGGATATATAAATTATATCACATTAAATAAAAAGTAATAAAGAACCTAAGAGCATTAGGATTATATTATTTATTTTTAATAATATGATCCTTAAAAATTTTTTGTAAATGTTCACGCCCTAATAATATATGTAATTCAGGTAAAGTATTAACATTTTTATAAATTCTATGAGACAAATTCCATTTATCTTTAAATAAAAATGCTCTATTAAAATTAATTTCTGACAATTCAATATTAAAAGAAAAATCTTTATTATGTTCAGTTAATTGAATTAACCTACTATTTGAATTTAATTTCAAAAGTTCTTTGGAAAATTTATAATCATTGCCAAAATGTGAAATATCCCAATAACTAAAAAGAAATAAACTAATTTCAAAAGGGACATAATAATTATATGAGTTTCCAAAAATATAACTTATATAAATCTCCCATTTTACGTTAGTTACCATACCTTCGGTGTTAATAATTCTTAGTTTATTTTTATTTTCAAGATAAAAACCTAATTTTTTCAAAGAATCCAAATCGTGGTTATATAAATATAAAAATGAATCTTTTATAAAGTTTTTCATTTTAAAAGAATCCACAGAAACAAATGGTGTGAATTGAACCCAATCAGAAATAGATTTTAAACTTATATATTCAAGGTAAATTTTTAAAAAAACATTGTAAAAATTAGTAACAGAATATTCATTTAAGTTTATAAAAGTTTGTTTATAAATATTTATTAAATCTAAATAATTATTTTTTTCTTCTAAAGAAAAAACGTGCTGTTGATCAAGCAAAAGGTTTAAAATATTTAAATTTTTATTAAAATCAATAAGTAAATCCTCTTTATTTGAAAAATTTAAGATAAAAAGATTTTTATTTGATAAATGTGGTAAAAAAATTCTCAAATTATTAGAATTATCTAATTTAGTTTTATCTTCAATAATAATTCTTAAAATTTTCTTTTGAGAAAATTTAGATAATTCAAACAAACTAGAAATTACTCTACTAGGAGGAGAAACATATACATGCTCTGTGGTAGAAATAATTTCAGGTAAAAATCCAAAATGCTTTATAATAATATTTTTTATTTCTTCCATGTACTAAGATAATCTTCTAACCTTGGCATTTCAATATCTTCAAATAAAATATGCTTTTTAGGAATTACACCTTTTTTATTACAGATTTCTATGTAAACATCATCACAACTTGCCCCATACTGAACACAATTCCCCATATTTAACAATTTTTCATAAAAAAGAACTTTTTCTTCATTCCCTTCAAGCTCAACAATATACCCAAAAGGAAACTCATCTATGGTTAATTGTATTTCATTATTTAAAAAAGTTTTCCTTCTTCTTTCATAAGAATCTCTCTCAATCAAACCTGTAATTTTAAAAATACTTAAAAGGTTTTCAGAAGATTGCTCTGAAGTAAAAAAATAATTTAATTCCGTTTCTTTTTTAATACCATTTTCGATACCTAATCGTTTTTTGTATGTAAATTCAAAATCTTTCAAATGACTGTTAAGATCTTTAATCTTAGTTCTTAATCTTAATCTAGCATCATCTTTTTCAAAAATATTATCTCTATCGAAATTTTGGTTTTTTTCATATTGATGAGAAACAAGAGGTAAAGATATTTCTAAACATTTGTTTTCAATAAACTCTACTTCATTTTTTCTAACTAAGTATTTTTTCTCTATTTCTAAATGAGTACCTAAACTATTATAATTTTTCATATTTATATTTTAAACAATCAAATCATACAATTTATTAATTTTACCCAAAGGTATTAAACACTCAGCTCCTATTTCACGATGTTTTATATTAATTTCTTTTTGTAAGTTAGGTTGTAGTATACCTGTTTCAACATCTTTTAAACCAATAGTATAATATTCCTGGTTTATCTGAAAGATAAAAAAAATTTCTCTTTTTATCTTTTCTTCTGTTAATGTTAAAATAGCCTCTTCTTTATAAATAGTTTCGAGTTTTTGGCACCAAGAAATCCACAAATCTTTTTTGCCTTCTTTAATTTTAAATAAATTCCCTTTCATTTTTACTATTTAAAAAGAACCTGTAAATCTCATACAGGTTCTTTTGTTAATTAATCGTCATCACCATCATCAATATCATAAGTACATACACATACTTTTCTATCCCAAATAGATTCGTCGACTACACCGAACAGTTTCTCCATTATAGGAATAGTTGAAAGTAAATAACTAGGCAGTAAAGCATTTCTTTCCTCTTCGTTTTTGGTAGGAGTATGATGAACATATCCTCCCATAACATTTGAACAGAAATCATGATACGATCTTGTGTGTGAAATATGAGCATGAGCAAAATGATCTACTGGAGCAGACATTGGAAATTTTTTACCTTTATTTAAATAAATCATACAAAGATATTTTTTCCATTCAATTTCTAATAATATAAGGTAAGATTCGGCTAAACCTTCCTTATCTTTAATGTGCCCCCTGACATCACTCATATCGGTACTCATAATTCCGGCAAAGACGTTTTTGTCCATACCAACAGGACAACTAACTGATAAACAACCATTCATTTGTTTAAATATTTAAAAAATAAAATAACAATATTGTTATAAATACTATACAAAATTAAATAACATTTGTAAATACATACATATGCACTCAAGTTATATCACATTAAATAAAAAATAATAAAGAACCTAGGAGCATAAGTATCATTGAAGCAAATTTAATTTTTAAATTTTCTTTTGAAATATCTTCTTTGATTAATTTTGGCAAAAATTTCGTACCTAAAATAGCGAGGATTAGAACTATTGCTGGCTGGAAACTTCCTACGAGATAAACTAAAGTTACCGGCGCGAGTAATAAAGCATAATTTGTAAGCAAGTTGCCTGCTATAGTTAAAAACTCACTAAAAATATTTAAAATAAAAATTTTCTTGCCTCCTGTTTTATTCATAAAATGAAATTCATTGCGATATTTAGGAACAAAAAGATAAATTAAAATCCCAGTAACTCCAAGCCCAATATATTCCCAAAAAGAAGCAATCCAGAAATTATTATCTATAGTTACATATTTAAAAATTACTCCTGACACTGCTACTAATAAACAAGCAATAGACATATATAAAACTGGTTTATGCTTTAATTTTCTACTTCCTTTTTGCCAATCTATAGATACTAAAGCAACTCCAATCAGTATTATTAAAGAACCTAATAATTCTTTATTAGACAAAGTCTCGCCCAAGAAAAAATATCCTAAGATATAACCGAAAATAGGTACAGTTAAAAACCAAGGAACAACATTCGAAACCTCTTCTATCTCAAGAGCAAAAAGATAAAACACAATCCAAACAATAGTAAGTATTCCAGTAATAAATAGTAATACCTTATCCCCTAAAGAAATTGAAAATAAATTTGGAGTAAATAAAAATATTAAAACTGCAATCAAAATTCCTATTAAACTAGAAAATAAAACTAAACCGCCCGAGCTACGTTCACGTTCTTTCGTAGAAAAATTCGCAACTAAATAGTTATCAAAAATATTTACAATTGCCCACAAAAAAGGAGCTCCTAAAGCAATTAAAAACCAATTCATATAATTATGATAACATATTAATTCTTGTCCGTCCTCATGGATTCGAACCATGGACCCCAGAGGTATAAGCTCTGTGCTCTAACCAACTGAGCTAAGGACGGATGTATGTTTACCGATCTTCGTCAATAAACATATTGGTTATTACTATATATTTTTAACTTAAAAAACAAATTTAAGCAACTTGCTCTTCTCTCTTCTTAGGCATTATTCCAAAAGAAGAAATGAGTACGTCGTATTCGGCTTGCTCTAAAGTTTCTACTTCAATAAGCTTTTTTGCTATTGCGTCTAAAACTTCTTTCTTTTCTTTGAGCACTTGCTCTGCTCTCTTTAAACCTTCGTGAATAATACGAGAAACTTCGTGATCAATACTTTTAGCAACTTCTTCAGAATAAGGCTTCTCATCGTTATTACGTCCGATATAAGCAATCGGCCCAATCGTCGGAGACATACCCCAACGAGTAACCATAGCACGAGCCATATTAGTCGCAACTTGCAAATCCGAAGAAGGGCCAGTAGTCAAATCTCCAAAAATCATTTGTTCTGCGACGTAACCTCCTAAAGACATAGCAATATCATCTTGGAATTCTTTACGAGATTGCAATTTTCTATCTTCAAGCGGTAATTTTAAAGTATAACCTCCCGCAGATCCACGAGAAATAATCGAAACTTTATGCACAGGATCAGCATCAGGTAAAACTGAAGCAACTAATGCATGCCCTGCTTCGTGATAAGCAGTTATTTCTTTTTCTTTTTTAGAAAGTAAATGACTTTTACGTTCAGGTCCGAGCATAACTTTCTCGATAGCTTTTATCAAGTCTAATTGCGCAACCTTTTTCCTATCTTCACGAGCAGCAAGTATAGCTCCTTCATTCATCACAGAATGCAGATCTGCTCCTGAAAATCCTGGAGTACGTTCAGCTATTACTCGCAAATTCACATCCGCCTCTAAAGGCTTTTTCGCAGAATGAATTTTCAAAATTGCTTCACGATCATTTCTATCAGGTAAGTCTAAAGTTACCTTACGGTCAAAACGTCCTGGGCGAACGAGTGCTGGATCTAGTACGTCTGCACGGTTAGTAGCAGCCATAACAATAACTTTATCAGTCGGCTCGAAACCGTCCATCTCAACTAAAATTTGATTCAAGGTTTGTTCACGCTCGTCGTTACCTCCTCCATATCCTCCTCCTCGTACGCGTCCAATAGCATCTATCTCATCTACGAATATTATCGACGGAGAAGCACGTTTAGCCATTTTGAAAAGATCACGCACACGTGAAGCTCCAACTCCCACAAACATCTCTACGAATTCAGATCCTGAAAGATGAAAGAAAGGTACTCCTGCTTCCCCTGCTACAGCACGAGCAAGCATAGTCTTACCTGTACCTGGAGCTCCGGTAAGCATAACACCTTTTGGAATACGAGCTCCAATATCTAAGAATTTCTTTGGACTTTTTAGGAAATCTACTATTTCTTTAAGTTCTTCTTTCGCTTCTTTAGCTCCGGCTACGTCTTTAAAAGTAACGCGGTTATTCTTATCATTCGGATCAGTGATACGAGCTTTAGATTGACCGAAAGTAAAAGCTTGCATGCCTTGGCCTTTGACTTGACGAGAAAGATACCAAAAGAAAAATACGATAAACAATATAGGTAAAAGAAAAGGGAGCAAATTCATAAGCACAACCATAAATCCACTAGGATTTTTAACTTCGATATTTACGTTTTGAATAGCAACCTTATCTACTCCTAGTTCTGAGAAAGTTTGAGAAAGCGAAGCTTCAGCTTCTTTTTTAGTTTTTTTAACTTCTTCGTTAGTGAAAGTTGCTTTTATCTCTTCCCCCTCTACAGAAATAGTCTTAACCTCTCCTAGAGATACACTTTTCGCAAGTTCAGAAATAGAAATCTCGGTAGTCTTTTTAGTTTCTCCACTAAGAGCTAAATATAGAGCTGTAAGTAACATCATTATTAATATAGTCGAAAAAACTGATGAAGATAGACTACCTTCACTTTTCTTTTTCTTGTTTTTGCCGTCTTTTGGATTTAAAAAATTAAAATTCATAGCTAAATGATAGCATAAAAATCCCTAAAGTTAAAGAACGATTTTTATGCTAATATATTAATATGAGTAATTATGCAGAAAATAAAAAAGCATATTTTAATTATGAAGTCCTCGATAAATACGAAGGAGGTATCGAGTTACTTGGTAGTGAAGTAAAATCTATCAGAGCAGGTAAAATCTCATTTGAAGGAGCCTTTATTATAGTACGCGGAGGAGAAGTTTTCCTAATTAACGCTAATATACAACCTTATCAAGTTAAAAATACAGACAAGAATTACGATCCCTTACGTAACCGCAAAATCTTAGTCACCAAAAAAGAAATTCGAGAACTCGGAGATACAGAGAAAAATAAAAGTTTGACAATAGTACCTTTAGCGTTGTATTCTAAAGGGAGCAAAATCAAGATAAGTTTCGCTCTAATGCGCGGTAAAAAGAAATTCGACAAGAGAGAAACTATCAAGAAAAGAGAAACCGACCGTATTATAAGACGAGAGTATAAAAGATAGTAAATTGAAAAACAAATAAAAGCCCTACTTCGCTAAAGCTACGCAGGGCAAATTTTATTTCATAAAATTTGGGGATGCAAGGCATAGACAAAAAGTTCCCTTCATTAATGCATACCGAGTACGACTTTTTCTCGTAAATCAAAGTCAAAAGCCTAATTGCAAAATTAGCATCTAAGGTAAAGGCATCAGTTTCTCCATACTTCGGTATGAAGGACTTTGCTTTTGCTCCAGCTTTCGCTTAAGGAAGCCGGTGTCAGTTTTATAGACTTCCGATATATAAAAACTGGCAACATTTATCGGGACAAGAAATATATTGCCGAATATATTTACCAAAATTTAGGCTCGATTAAAAAATATTTTGCTCGTTTAATAATTTTTTAATTTAAACTTTTAAACAAGATAAATATGTAGAGTTTAATGGAGAACCTTTTTGCACAGCGGTTCGATTCCGCTCATCTCCACAAAATAAAAAACCACTTAAATACTTTTACTTAGGTGGTTTTTTGTTTTTTAGTTTAATAATTATTTTTCCGTCTGAAAGACGGATAGTAACTGATTTTATATTTTTAAAAGTTTTTGAATTAAAAGCTTTTTTTATAAAAAAAGTTACTAATTGTTCAGTTGGGCTTCTATTAGGATCTAACTCAACTGAATATTCTAAAACAACACTATGTATTGTTTTTTGAATATTTTTTAAAAACAGTTTCATTCCAAGAACAATTTAGTACAAATATTAGTATATCAAACTATAAAATCTCTGCATCTACCTTGCGTTAGGCAAGACCTAACGCAATACATAGGAATTTCCTATGTAAGTATGTGTAAAAGTTATCCACAGGTTAAGGGTTTAAAGTATTGATTCTATAAATAAAAGTAGTATATTGATAGTTAATACTAGTTCTTCGAAAACCGACTTGTGAATATAGAGTGTTATAAGTTGTTAAATTAATTTTGAGATTAATTTAATTGATACCAAAATTAATTTAACAATTTTTCATAACGTCTAAACAACAAAGGACATGAAGAAGCTTATTTTTCTTTTCTTTCTGGGGTTGAGTCTTTCGTGGATTCCCCCAGGTAACGCTACTAACGTAGCAGAAAAAGGAACAGCCGTTCAATCAGTAATGGCGAAGGATTTTTTTATTGCAGTTCAACCGGTCACAGCAATTGGTTTGACGCTATGTAGCGTGAGCCAATCCAACGACCAAAACCTGGAAGCAACAAATGACGTTGCAACAGCATTTTTTCTTAAAGACATTTGGCCAGTAATATGTACAGAAACGGTAGGGGTTCTCTCCTTTAAACCACCAGCTAAGCTTACAAGCTCAGTTTTAAATTTAGATAGTAAGAACCAGCCAAAAGATGTAGCCACCATCATGCAATCCAAAACCCCTGCGAGCCAGCCTGCTTCGAACCAGCCTGAATACACAGGCAGTGTAGCATAGACAATAGTCTAAAAAGATTTTAAGTTCAGTAAACAAGTCGGGTACTGATTAGATTCTTCGGAATCAGATCAAAAAAACAGGGTAAAACCTGTATTTAAAAATTACTTAAGAAAAGCTAAAAATTTTGTGTTTTTTCATAAAAACATAAAACATTAACTTGAATTAAAAATAACTGAACCTTCCATTTCTAGAATGTGAAGGTTCTTTTTTATTTCCATTTTTTATATGATAAAATTAAAAGATGATAAAACCAACTTTAACAGTTTCTGGATATCGAGGTATTTGGGGCGAGAGTTTGACTAATGAAATAGCTTGCGAATATACTCGCGCTTTTATTAAATATTTAAAAGAATTTGAAAATTTAGAACGTCCTCGTGTATTAGTAGCTATCGATGGACGCGAAAGCGGTAAAGAAATCAAAGATAATATTATTAATGAATTTTTAAAATACGGCGTAGACGTAATCGACGGCGAACTACTCCCTACCCCGGTTTTAATATGGAGCATTCGTAAATTCGGTTACTACGGCGGAATAATGATAACCGCAAGTCATAACCCTCGCGAATATAACGGACTGAAATTTATAAATAAAAATGCTTCGTTTTTAAATCAGCAAGAAATTAATCAAATTAATTTATATAAAGAGCATAACGATTTAGAAGTCGCTAGCGTACCGGGAACCTTGCTCAATAAAGAAATAGAAATTCCGAACTTCGTAGATATTTACGTCGATACTTTGATTGCTAATTTTGATAAAGAAAGAATAAGTCGCGCGCGATTTAAAGTCGTAGCTGATATGATAAATGCTTCAGCTTGTGCTATCGATCCTGATTTATTTGCTGAGCTTGGAGTAGAATTAATCCCGCTTAATAATATACCAGATGGAGATTTCGGGCATAAACCTGAACCTCTGAAAGAAAATTTAATTACTCTTTCGGAATTTGTAAAAGATAATAATGCTGATATCGGTTTCGCTCACGATCCCGACGGAGATAGGCTCGTAGTAGTAGATGAACGAGGAGAAATAATTTTCGAAGAATATACTCTCGCTCTTTGCGTAGAGAGTGTTTTAAGTAAAGAAGAAAATCACGGTCGTGATATAGTCGTAAATCTCTCAACCTCAAATACGAATTTAGCAATTGCTGAAAAATACGGTAGCGAAGT
The DNA here is from genome assembly GCA_031972685.1 of Minisyncoccota bacterium. Classification (GTDB taxonomy): domain Bacteria; phylum Patescibacteriota; class Minisyncoccia; order Phycocordibacterales; family UBA9973; genus UBA9973. Next base: position 31,880 of record DALYEI010000001.1, read on the forward strand.
TTATCTCGCACCAGTTGGCGAATTAAACGTAGTAGAAGAAATGAAAAAACGAAATGCTATCATCGGGGGCGAAGGTAGCGGAGGAGTTATCTACCCTACTTTAAACTTTGCTCGTGACGGTTTCGTAGCGATACTACTCATACTCGATATGCTAGCAAGAGAAAATAAAAAAATAAGCGAAAAAGTAGCTGAGCTTCCAAAATTCTTTATGCAAAAAATCAAAGGTGATATCGGAGAAGACTTTGAAATAAGATTAGAAAAATTTAAAGAAATATTTAGTGAAGGAAACCTAACCGATAGCGACGGTTTACGTTATGATTTCCCTGACAAGTCGTTTATTCATTTTAGACGTTCAAATACTGAGCCGATTTGGAGATTGCTCGCTGAAGCTCCCGATGAAAACAGGCTAAAAGAACTAATAAATCAGGCATCCGGAGTATTAGGCCTTTAAAATTGACTTTTTAACTAAATTAAGCTATTATCTATATAGCTAAAATACATTGCGAGAAAGAATAAACAACCAAATACGGGCTAAAGAATTACGAGTTATAGATCATAACAATCAAAATCTCGGAGTTTTAAGTTTAAATGAAGCTTTAAAAATGGCGGAAGCAGCAGGTTTAGATTTGATAGAAATATCTCCTAACGCAATTCCCCCAGTCGCAAAGATAACTGATTTTGGCAAATACCAATACGAAGCTAATAAAAAAGCTAAGAAAGCTAAAGCGAATGCTAGTATTACTGAAACTAAATCAATTCAAGTTAAAGTAGCTACTGGAGATCATGATTTAGAATTAAAAGCGAAAACTGCTTCAAAATGGCTTAAAGAAGGACATAGAATAAAAGTTGAACTTTTCCTTTCCGGTAGATCAAAGTTTATGAAAGAAGACTTCTTGAGAGAAAGATTAGATAGAGTTTTGCGTTTGATTACTGAGGATTATAAAATCGCAGATCCAATCAAAAAAGGTCCGAAAGGTTTCGTTACAACAATAGAAAAGAAATAAATTAAAATTATTAATAAATACAAATATGAAAACAAATAAATCATATACAAAAAGATTGAAATTGACTAAAAATGGAAAAGTTATCGCGCGTAAGCCTGGTTTCAACCATTTCAATTCAAGACAAACAAGAACAAGTCAGTTAGCAGGTCGTAAAGGTGTAGCGTTTGTGATAAAGAACAAGCCGAAAAGTCACTTATTACCATTTAATTAAGAAAGTAAAATAAAATGACAAGAGTTAAAAAAGGAGTACACGCTCTAAAAAGAAGAAGAAGTGTACTAAAACAAACAAAAGGTATGCGTCACGGTCGTAGTACCAAAGAACGCCAAGCAAAAGATGCTTTACTGCACGCAGGAAACTATGCTTTCGCTCACAGAAGAGATAAAAAGTCAGACAATAGAAAACTTTGGAACGTAAAGATAAATGCAGGAAGTCGCGAAGAAGGAATCTCATATTCAAAACTTATTGATTCTTTAAAAAAGAAAAATATAGAAGTTGATAGAAAAATCCTTGCAGACTTAGCTGAAAATAATCCAGATACATTCAAAAGAATAATCGCAAAAGTAAAATAAAACTCCCTCTAGGGAGTTTTATTTTGTGTGGTCAACCTTTTCTTTATGAATCATCAAGAATAATTCGTCTAGAATCTTATTAGGATCATCAACTGAAACAACTTTAGCGTTAGATTTATGACCCTTTGAGAGAATTTCTTTTAACTCTTCACCTGTCTCCCAAGGACCTTCATATATACCGATAGGCTTATCTTCTTCGAGAGCTGTGGTAAAATTATGAATCGTACCAATACGCCCACAACCACATATCAAGGCATCAGTCGAACGTACTAGTAATATATCTCTCCCCGCATAACCGAATCCTGTATAAATAACCATATCCATATAATCAATAGGAAGTTTATAAACTTCTACGTGCTCACGTTCACTCGCTGCAGGAGAAAATCCGATAACCATACCGCCTTCTTCTTTAGCGCCCATAGCAACCCACATAGAAAACCCAGTCGAAGCTCCAGTGACTAGGATAGCTCCCCTTTTGGCGATTTGGCGTCCGAGTTCTTTCGCTTTATCGAGAGCATCAATACCACAATGCCCCGTCTCTGCCGCTCCAGATACGCAAATCTTCACTACCTTATGCCCATGTTTAATTAAATTATTTGGATTCATAGATTAATAAATTAACAACGTATAATAATAGATTCTCCTTGTTCAGGAGCGTAGGCGTCGATACCTAAATTATCTTTTAATTTTTGAACTAGGAAAAGAGAACTTTTAGGTTCGCCCATAACTACAAAAACTTTCTTCAAAGTGTCCGCCGAGTTAGAAACAAATTCTACTAAACCATCAGAATCTTTGTGTCCAGAGTATCCAGAAATAGTTACGATATGCGAACGAACTTCTACGTACTCGTGCGATATACGAACAGTCTTAACTCCTTCTTGAATCATACGGCCTGGAGTGCCCGCTGATTGATAGCCAGTTAAGAGTAAGGTATTATTCGGATCTGGCAAGAAATGACGCTCATGATGCACAATACGCCCCCCAGAAGACATACCAGAACCCGCAATAATGATTTTCGGGTTAGGAGCTTCAGTAATACTTTTTGATTCATCAGATTTCAGAGTAGTTCTGAGTCCAGGAAAATCAAAGATATATTTATCATGAATCATTACTCTTTTAGCTTCATCATTAAAATATTCTTTATATTGTTTAAAAATCTCAGTAAGTTTGATAGCAAGCGGCGAATCAAAAAAGATAGGCATAATCGGTATTCTCTTGTTCTCTACAAGTTCGTTAAGCTCAAAAAGTAATTCTTGAGATCTTTCAAGTGAGAAAGTAGGGATAAGTAAAGTGCCCTTTCTTTTATAGTTGTCTTCAATAGCAGCTTCTAAGAATTTGCGTCTTTCGTCTCGCAATTCGTGATTGCGGTCTCCATACACAGACTCCATAATCATATAATCGATATCAGTTATCTTATCAGTATCCGGCAATATTGGAGAAGGGCTGTTCCCTAAATCTCCAGTAAATAAAATATTTTTACCATTATAAGTAAATTTAATCATAGCGGATCCTAAAATATGACCTGCATTTAGAAAAGTTACTTCAACATCTGGAGATATTTTAAATTTCTCATAATAATTATATCCTTTCCAAAGTTTTAAGGCGTTTTTAATATTTTCTAAATCGTAAATTTTATCTAAACCAAAATCAATATTCTTAGATAGAATCATAGCTGTATCTTCCATCATAGGTAAAGCAAGCGAACGAGTCGGATGCGTAGAGTATATTACTCCCTTAAAACCTTCATTCATAAGTTTAGGAATTCTACCTACGTGATCGATATGCGCATGAGTTACGAAAAGTATATCTATCTCTTTCGGATCGTAAGGAAACGGATCCCAATTTAAATCATCGGCGAGTTTTACTCCTTGAGTAAGGCCACAATCAACTAAAATTTTCTTGCCATCTATTTCAAACAAGTAATTTGCCCCAGTGACAGTCCCCGTCCCTCCAGCAAAAACTAACTTCGCAATTTTTTCATTTTTATTTTCTACAATTTCCATAATATAATTATAAACTATCTTCAGTACTTTTAATAATTTTTTTCATACCCAAATAAGCCAATCCGCCTCCTAAAGTATCTAGAACTAAATCAGACAAAGTATCAATCAAATCAAAAGAATTTTTAGCAAACGAAGCATTCACTACTATTTCATAAAGCTCCCAAGATAGTCCCACTATAAATACTCCTAAGATTGTATAAAAGAAGTATTTAATAGGAAAAGTAGTAAAAACTTTATCATAAAAATACCACAAGAAAAACAATCCTAGCCAAAATCCCCCTAAGAAATGCATAATATTATCGAAATACCACAAAGAAGAATACAAATATAATTTATTTGCAATAAAATTTAAAACAAATATTAAAATTATAAAAAATGCACTATAAGAAAATAAACTTTTACGATTCATTATATATATTATACCTCAAAATTAAAAAATAATCATGAAAAAGAAAAATCCGTACCTAGCTTGCGCTCGGCACGGATACTTCTTAGGGCTATCTTAGAATGATTACTGTAGCATTTATACTACGTGGGTGCGAGACATATATATCCAAGGATATATCTGATCGACGCTCCCATAATTTAGTGTTCTAAGTAATTATTAAAAATAACCCTATCTTTATTTTAACTAAAACAAATTTTTCTGCAAGTATTTTTTACAAAAAAACATAAATTTTAAAGAATTACAACTTTGACCTAAATAAAAATTTGTGTATAAATTTTTATTTTATTTGACAAATTATTTCTTGTGAGATTTCTTTGTTTGAGTAAACTTTTCATGAGTAGTTTCATAATCAAACAACTCATTTTCTGAAAACCAATGTGCGATTTCTGCTTTTGCTTCTTCAGAATCGCCTGACGCATGAATTAAATTTGGAATACCAACATCATTATTATCAGCATAACCAAAACTCATATGAGAATAATCTCCTCTTATTGTTCCAGGTAGAGCGCTTTTAGGTTCGGTTGCTCCCACCATCTTACGTACTAGTGAAGCGGCTTCTACTCCTTCTAAAACTACAGCCATTACTGGACCCATACTCATCATTTCTAAGGTAACGTCAAAAGCTTTTTGCCCACGACGAGAAATCATCTTACCTAAATCTTCATAATGCTTATAGTAATGATCATAATCAGGTTTTAGCATTTTAGCTCCTACCATTTTTAATCCAACTTTTTCAAAACGAGACAAAATCTCCCCCACTATACCTCTTTGCATTGCATCAGGTTTAAATACTATTAACGTCTTTTCTTGTGTCATAAATATATAAATAATAACTTGTAATAAGCTTATCTTAGCAGAAAATAACCTAAAACTCAATTAGTTAATATTATATCTAGCCATTATTTCTTCCTCGACTTCTTCGCGATCTCTACCGTATTTTAGATATGAGAGTTGTTTTAAATTTTCTACGAGGTCCATATTGCCTTCTTCGGGAGCTAAGGTTTGAATATTGAAAGGTTTAGTAGGTTGGCCTTTGACTAGCATAGAAATATAAGCATTATAATTATCTATTTTAGAAATATCTTGCGCAGTGAAGACAGGTTTAAATTTCGCTTCTAAGAAATTCGCATCCTCAGGTGAAACTCGAAACACAGCCATAGAACCTACGTTACCAAAAACTGCATTTTTAATCTTTTCATCAAGTTGAGAGATATATTGATGAGCAACGTTTAGAGAAAGACGATATTTACGAGCTTCAGACAGAATAGAAGAAATCGAATCGGTAGTTACGTTTTGGAATTCGTCAATATAAAGATAAAAATCATTCATCTTTTTCCCGAACATATCTACTCGAGATAGCGCTGCCATTTGAATTTTACCTACGAGCACCAAACCGATAAGATTCGCATTAATATCCCCTAATCTACCTTTCGATAAGTTCACAAGTAAAATTTTCTTCTCATCCATAATTTTACGGAAATTAAATACGGATTCTTGTTGCAAAACTACTGGACGCATAATATCGTTAGAAATAAAGTTATCGAACTTTGAAGAAATATAAGGTACGAAGTTTGCTAAAGATTGATCTCCGCTAGTTTCTTCGGCAGATTTCCAGAATTGCTTGATGATTGGATTCTTGCATTTCGCAAGTTTCATATCTCGAAATTCTTTATCTGCGAGAACTCGAGTAATTTCAAGCAAAGTAGATCCAGACTCAGGGTCTTCCATCACAAGAAAAGCACTATTTCTAAAATACTGCTCAAACATAGCTCCTCCTCCGACTTTCATATCGAAAAGTTTGTTAAAAATTCCCATAAGTTCGTTCACAACGAAAGTTTTTTGCTCTGGATAATTCGGATCGTATTCAAGCATATTGAGCCCCATAGGTCGCATAGTATAAGACGGATCAAAATATATAACGTCATCGATACGCTCTTTTGGAATACGAGAAAGTATAGTTTGAATATCAGTACCGTGCGGATCAATATAGCAAACTCCGTCACCATTTCTAATATCTTGAGTAATCATATTAAGCAAAATATTCGTCTTACCGGTACCCGTCTGCCCAATAACGTAGAAATGTCTCATACGGTCTTCACGAGTCATACGGATAGGAGTTTCTTTCCCTCTATAACTATTCATTCCGAGAATTATCCCTTCACTTCCCATCTCCATAGGTGCAGGAGCAATCCCAGCTTTCGCTTCTTTAAGTTGAGAAATACTAGAAACTCCAATAGGAAAATGAAAAATCGAAGCAAGTTCTTTTAGATTAAGAGGCATTAATTTATCATGTGAAAAAATACGATAGGAAAAATCATGAAAAAGTCTCTTCAAATCGCTACCGCTATACTTTTCAAATAAAATAGAATTACTAGCTGGTTCTTCAAATTGATTGAAAACTGATTCCATTTCAGAAAGTATTGCATCCGCTCTTTCTTTAGTTTCGGCGGAAGTAATAATACGAATATTAGCTTTCATAATTGAACTCTTGAGTTTATTGCCTATTTTCTCGGCAGCATTCGTATCGACAGCCCGACGTCCTTTCATATACTTTTCTTTATTTTCTTTAGGCTTATCATATATACCGAAAAGCATTTCTTTTCCAGTTTTCAAAAAAGCGGAAGTGAATTTATAAAAATTATCATTTGCATGCTTCACAGACATACCGTCTTTCACATCATCTAATATCATATGAAATTCATTGATAAATTTATCTCCAGCTGGAGCTATTAATAATTGAATCGCAGCTCCTTCGCCGTCGGTTTTAAGTTTAGAAAATACATTTAAAATATTTTTCATCGGATCATGATCAATATTTTCATAAGTTTTAATCGGTAAAACTGGTCTTTGCGCTAGATAAGCATAAGCTCCTGCAGAATAACCTTCTTCATTAAAAATATTAAAATCGTCATCCACAGCACGAATTTTCGCATCATTATAAAAAGCTAAAATCTGCTTTTCAAATAAAGATAGATGTTTATTAGGGATTCCAGCATAAATCACAACCTGATCAGTTTTACTATCAAGAGCAATTTCGAGCGTAAAATAATCTTCATTTATATTTCTACGATCAAGAGAAATAGATTGCATTCCAGCGTAAAATTGCTCCATTGCACCTATAAAATCTTTGAAACTTTTATTTTTATCAGCTTCATCTCTCGGAGCCGGAAGAGTGATTTCAAAGAGCGTCATATGAAGAGATTTGAAAATAGCACTACCCTCTTTGAGGTCTTTAATAAGCTCACCAGTTTTTAAATACTGAACTAAAATACGGTGAAAATCATCATCGATATGAGGATTATTCATATCAAGTACAATCTCTAAAGTATTTTTAATTCCCTTAGTCAAAACAAAGCCGAGTAATTCTTCCATTATAGAATCGTGCAATTCAGGTTTTAATTTTAAAACTATAGCTTCTTTCTCAGTTTTATTTATAATATTTTTCTTTTCATAAACATCTTCTAAATTAGTATTTTTATAGGAATTTATTGTATCTAAAATAGCATCTTCTTTGGCTGTTTCAAAATTACCAATTTGCTTTAATTCACGTTCTCTTTTTTCTACATGCGAACGCAAATAAGACAGCTCCTCTTCTGGAGTTTTAAACTTTGGCATATCTTTTAAAAACGAAGGGTTCATTACTATAAATTATAGCAAGAAAAAAACATAAAAAGAAATCAAAATTATAAAAAAATACAAAAAATAAATATAAAATTTAGAGGCTTGCGAGCTCGATTATAAATAAATACAAAATTAATCTTTAAAAAATGCCTTGCATAGGCCGACTGGGCCGAGCCCCGCTAGTCGCGACTGGCAGGGCGAGCAGAGCAAATTTTTAGCAAAAAATTATGCGTGCATTTTGAAAAGAGTTAATTTTGTATTTATTCTTAAACCTTAGTCAAAATCTCGCCACCGTTTTTACCAACAGCAATAGTCAATTCAAAATGAGCACTATTCTTACCGTCACGAGTCTTAAAAGTCCAATCATCAGCTTTATCTAAAAAAACATTCTTCGTTCCCATATTAAGCATAGGTTCAATAGCGATAACCATACCTTCTACTAACTTTTCTCCAGTATTTTTATCTCCAAAATTAGGCACGAAAGGATCTTCGTGAATATATTTCCCTACACCATGACCAGAGAGAATATCTACGATACCGTAATTATGCTTTTGCTTACGGACGAAACTCTCTATTGCATAACCTATATCACCTACTCTTTTCCCGATTTTCGCAGCTTTCACTCCTATCATTAAAGCTTCTCGAGTAATTTCCAAAAGCTTTTTATCTTCTTTAGAGATTTTCCCTACAGGCACAGTAATAGCCATATCAGTAAAGTAACCCTTATGCTTTACTCCACAATCAAGAGCTATAATATCACCTTCTTTTAAAATCCGATTTGTAGGAATTCCGTGTACAACTTCATCATTAATCGAAACGCATAAAGTAGCTGGAAAAGGAGTCTTCGCTCCATAAGGCTTATAATTCTTAAAAGCTGGAATATCTCCTAATTCACGAATAAGTTTTTCGGCATATTCGTCTAATTCTTTAGTAGAAACTCCAGGAGCTACCTTTTTCGCAACTTCACTGAGCACATAAGCTAAATGCTTCCCGCCTTCACGGATTATCTCTATTTCTTCTTTGGTTTTGATTATAATAGCCATTATTATTTAATACTACCTAAAAATTGCTATAAAGCAAATTTAATAAACTTCATTTTGATAGCATTTTTTACAATAAATTTTTTGAGCTTCAATTTTTGAATAATGAGTTATAAAAGAAATTCCACAATTATCACAATTTCTTTGAATTTGTTTCATTTGATTTACCCACCTTTTTACCTTTTCACTCACTCTACAAAAAGAACATTGTCTAGACAAGGGTACATTTAATCTACGAGATAATTCTAATTCTTGATTAGTGATTTTAAAACCTCTTGGGCAAGTTTTACAAGAAAAAACTTCTTTTAATATAGTGTCAGTAACATCTTTAATGTTATCGGGAATTTCCTGATACTTTTTAGTTATAGGATATATTTTTTTATCAAATTTATAATATTTTAAATTATTGTTTTTTACATCAATTTCGTTTTTAGGAAAAAAGAAATCAGCAAAAGTATTATTATAAGAATGTGGGGAAAATTCCATAGGGAAAAATTCTCCATATTTATATACTCTACCTCCCTTATCTATATAAGGCACATCGTTCATATGCTTTTTGATTTTCTCTACCATTTCAAAATACTCTTCTTTAGAATATTGCTTATTTAAAATACAATAATTACTTTTCTTAATTGACACACATCCAAAATTATAATTACTACCGGTTGATAATTTAGAATATTCAATATTTTTGATACCAAAACCAGATTCATGCGAAAACTTTATTTGATTGGCATCACAACCAACAGTTATAGATTCATATATATTGGAAGCATTTTCACCCCATTCAGTATAATCATAACTATCAGTGACTTTTGGTAATTTAATCATCATCATATACTTACAATCTTGGCAATATGAAGAATCAAAACAACTCTTGCAATTTTTTGATTGAAATACATAACTACCAGTAGAATTCATTGAAAAATCATCGTAAACAGGTCGAGGAATATAATTTTTAAAATGGTTATTAACTTTTTTACGAATAGATTCATAAACTTCATATGAACCTAAATCAATTTCAGAAATTTTTTTCATATATTCTTCTTTAGAATATTGTTTATTAAAAAATACATACTTTTTATTTTTTAAATTTGCAGAACCAAAACAATATTGGCAGTTATCACAATCACGCAAAAATGCTGAATCAAGAGATTGAGTTACGTTTCCAAAACTACTAAATAATTTAAAGTTTTTAAAACCATTAGTGCAATCAAAACACAATTCACTTTCCCATACCATTGAACAATCTAAAAGTGATTTACTTTTTGAAAGATAAAAACCAAACATACTATCTTCTACATAATCTGAATAAAATATCATATAACAATTTTTAGCATTACCAACATGATTTGTATAAGGTGAAAGATTGCCAGTTATAGTGTCTACTGATAAGCCTAATATTGGAGTTTTATGCAATAAATCATTCCATTGTTCTAAAAAAGGTTTTGAGAAATCAACATCCAATGCATAATCTCTTGCATCCCATTTATCACTCCACCAACATTTATGACAGAAAACTATATATGGGGCTTCTGGTTCATATAAAGAAAATACATATTCATTACATGAATCACATTTTCTTTTAAATAAAATAACACCAATCATCCAAGCTAACCTACGTTGAAGCCTACAAGTAGGACAAAAAGTCGGCGTAGGAACTTTCATTTTTTCATAAAAAGAAAAATCGTCAGGTTCTATTATGAATTCACCCCTACAATTCTGACACACCTTGTTTTCTGATTGATATTGCATATTATTTTATATTTGTTATAATTATATTACAAATTGCCATTCGGCACGACTCCGCTTCGGCGGAGGTAAAAAACGAAAAACTCAAGGAAGTAATTTCTTGAGTTTTTCTTTTACTTCGTTAAATTCCTTCGTTGTTAATTTGCCTGCTAAGTGACTTAATCTTTTTGCATCCAAAAGCCTCATTTGAGAAAGTATTACTGAGCCCTTAATTTCACCCGAATTAATATTAGCGTGAAAAATATTTTCTTTTATTTTTGAAGTAATAGGTAAAGCATAAAATATCTGTTTATTAAATTTTCTATAAATTAAAACAGGTCTTAAAATATCTTCACCCTTCCCGTCTTCCTCGCTACCAATATTTAATCCGAGCATACACCACCAAATCTCTCTTTCAGAAAATTGAGGAAATTCTTGTAAAGAATTAATATGCTTTTTCTTTATATTCCAAAAATCAAAATTCTTATCCATAAATATATTATATCATTTAATAAACTTCGTTTTGATAACATTTTTCACAATAAATTATTTCAGATCTATCAGGGGCATAAGTGGTTTCGAATTCATTATTGCAACCTTCTTTCATACATTTACGACACCAAAGGCTCGAAGGTCCACGTAAAAAAAATCTATTTTTTAAACGACAAAAGAAACATTCCCTAGGTATTGGTAACGACCATTTTCTATAAAATAAAAGTTCTTGGGAAATAATTTTATAATTTCTTGTACAAGACTGGCATTCTAAAATTTCGTTTATAATAGAATCCTTAATATCTAATATACTATCAGGAATATCAAGCAAAGTTGTTTTGCCTCTTGTTTCTTGAATATTCTCTTGCCAAACCAAACCTTCACTTAAACAATCTTCTTTTGTTTTTGGGAAAGATAAATTTGCCATAGTTTCATTATAAGCAAATGGTGAATCTTTCATAGGAAAAAATTCACCCCATTCTTTATCTTTTATCATTTGCTCTATAATTTTATTCTTAATTTTTAAATATTCTTCTTTTTCATATTGTTTATTAAAAATAGAGTAAGAAGAATTCTTTAAACCAATACAACCGAAAAGATTATTTGAAGAAATACAAAATTCAGAATATAAAATTTCTAAGCTTTTCCAGACATAAATAGTAAATAAAGCTTTAGTAGAATTATCTGGCGTTAATCCTTCATAACATTCTGACAATTCTCCTCCTACACATAAATCATAACTATCTTTTTCTGTGTCACCATTTTCTAAATATTTACAATTTTCTGCTTTCTTAACATGAAAAACTGATTTAGCATTTTTAGAATTCACTAAATTGTTACCACTACATTCAACACAATTATTAAAATTACTATAACGTTTTGGAAAAATTTTTATAAAATCAAAAAATTCTTTTTTATATTTTTCTAATTGAGAGAATTTATCTAAATTAAAATTTTTAATTATTAATTCATATTCCTCTTTTGAATATTGTTTATTTTTAATACAATGTTTTTTATTTCTTAAACCAATACACATAAAACAATCCGAACAGTTTACGCAATCAAATAAAAAATAAGAATTAAGAATTGAAGATGAATAATAAATAAATTTAGAACCGAAACTTTTTTGAGAATATAAACTTTCATACAAACCTTCTGAGGAATCAAAAATTCCCATGCAATCAACACATTCTTTGGCGTGTGCACCATACGAAAAATATAAACAATCCTCAATTTTCCAAGAAACCATAGCCATATAGCAATTTTTGCTATATTGAACGTTTTGTATATATTCTGAATTAATACTACCTATATTATTATCATTAACTAATGCCAAGGCAGGAATTTTCAATCTAAATTCTTTAAATTGTTCAAAAAATGACCTAGAAAAATCATATTCCATAGAATAATCTTTTGGATTCCATTTATCACTCCACCAACACTTATTACAATAAATAATTTGTTTCTTATCTTTAGAATATATAGAAATTAAATTTCTATGACATAAATTACATTCTCTATTATAAAAAACAAAATCATTTCTATAAGCAAGTCTTCTTTGTCTTCTACATTCCGAGCAAAAAGTTGGCGGAGGAACTTTCATTTTTTCATAAAAAGAAAAATCGTCAGGTTCGATTATGAATTCACCACTACAATTCTGACACACCTTGTTTTCTGATTGATAAGACATATTAATTCCTTCTCTTTAATTGCTTATAAATATTTTCTCTTGAACCAACTAAGATAATTAATATAATTAATTCGTTATTATAAATTTTGTAAATTATTCTATATTGAATATTTAAAACTTTAAAATGAATTGAGAAACAATCATAAAACTCACCACTTAATTGTTCTCCTAAATTAGGATTTTTAGTTAAATCTAAAAATACATCATTTATTTTAGATTGAATATTGAGAGGCAAATTCTTGATATCTTTTTTGACAGCATTTGTAATCTCAATTGTATACATATATTTATTTAAAGTTCCAAATAGTTGTTTTGCCTTTTTTAAAATCTATTTCAGCTTTAGAAATTCTTTTTTTTAAAAAAGTGCTAACTTTTTCTTCATAAATCCAATCTTTTTGAAGTTTCTTGTTAGCACGTAAAAGAGATTCATAAGCCTTACGAGGTAAAACTACGATATCGTTTTTCTTTATATTAGATTTTAATAAAGCTAAAGTATTCATAAATATATTAAACCACAAAAACTTATAAAAAGCTAATAAATCTTAGTGCCTAAAAATTCTTCACCATTTAAATATTTTGCAAAGTTTTCAATATTTTTACCGTTTAATATAGCAACTTCGATATTATTCTCTTCTGCTAATTTAGAAGCAATAGGGTCAAAAGGAGTTGAAAGCCCTGGATTCCACCCCTCTGGAATAAGTTCTCTGTACTCTTTCCAAGATATTTGCTCTATCTTTTTTGCATCAGGAAATTTATTCGGATCTTTATCGTAAGCATAATCAATATTAGAAAGATTAATTATTTTCTTTGCATTTAATTGTTTAGCGATTAAAACTGCATCTAAATCAGTACTAAATCCAGGCTTCCATCCTCCCCCTAGAATTATCGGTTTATCCATATTAATAGGTAAATTCGGATCAGTAATAATATTAGGAAAAGCTAAATTACCAAAAAGAGTTTTAATAAATTCTGCATTTAAGCGAGTAGTATAAATACCTATCCAATCAAGCTCATCAGAATTTAAGTCGGCAATAGACTTACCTTTATCTTGATAGCGACGGCAAATCTTACCTCCGCCGGTAATGATAACAAATTTATGACCTTCGGAAACTTTTGCTAAAATGAGTTCTTTAAAATTTTTTAAAAATTCTACATCAATCTCATCAGGAATAATGAGTGAACCACCGAGTGAAATTACAAAAGTTTCTTTTTCCATATTAATTATTAAAATTTAAAGCTTTTAAAATATCATTATGGACAGCTTCGATACTTTGCTCTCCATTAATCTCTATAACTTCAATATCTTTGTTTTTTAGGAATTCCATAGAAGGCACAACATTGTTTCTATATTCCGCAAATCTTCTTTTTAATCCTTCTTCGGTATCATCAGTTCTGCCACGAAGTAAATTCCTCTTCATCGCTTCCTCTTCCGAAAGTTTAATATAAATAATTTTAATATTTTCTCTTTTAAAGAAATTCATTTGTGCTAAGAATTCTTCGGATTGAACTATAGTACGAGGATAACCGTCAGCAATCAAAGTAATATTTTCATTTAAAGAATTTATTAAAATATTAGTGAAAATAGCATTGGTTAAAAAGTCAGGTTGAAGTCTGCCTTTTTCTAAAATTTCTTTAACTAAAGATGCAATTTGAGTATTGTTTCCTGTGATCTTACGATATTCGTTGCCAGGATAAGCATGAAGTGAGTCTTGATTGAAATTTTTCTTTAAAAAGTCTTGCAAAAGAGTTATTTGAGTCCCCTTTCCAGATCCAACTATTCCAAAAAATACAAAAGTATGAGCTTGCATATTATATAGATAATACTAGATTTTACTTGAAAAATCAAGATTTTTAGCATAGAATG
>DALYEI010000001.1:46442-74633 GCA_031972685.1 Minisyncoccota bacterium
AGAAGAAGTTTACGAGAAAATAATTGAAAGATTAAATAGTGAAAAAAAGAGATATAAAGAATTATATAATTTAGATTATACAGACAAGAATAACTTTGATTTAGTTATCGACACAGAGAAAAATAATCTCGATCAAGTAGTAGATATTATTCTTAAAGAATATAAAGATTGGCTTAATAAATAAAATAAAATCCCTCAGTTGAGGGATTTTATTTTATTAGTATTCTCTCATTGAAAGTTGAGCGTCAACTTTCTTGATAAGATCAAGCACAACTGAAACAACGATAAGTAAAGAAGTTCCTCCTAGAGCTACGGTAGTAATACCTGAAAGGTTTTGCGCAATTATAGGTAATACTGCTATAAACCCTAAGAATAAAGCTCCGAATAAAGTAATACGAGTTAAAACTTTAGATACGTATTCACGAGTTGAAGCTCCTGGGCGTACTCCTGGAATAAAAGCTCCATTCTTTTGCAAATTAGTAGCTAATTGATCAGGATCAAAAGTAACTGCAGTATAGAAATAAGTAAATAGGAAAACAAAAATAAAATATAAGATTCCGTAAATTAATGAGGTTTGAGAAAAGCCTTGCAAAGATAAAGCGATACTTTTTATAGTTGCATTCGATGAACCTACAAGCATATTACCTGCGATTTGAGGTAAAAGCAAAATAGAAAGAGCGAAAATAATAGGCATAACTCCAGCTTGATTCATACGAAGTGGTAAATAAGTATTCCCTCCTCCGTAAACTTTATTACCTCTAACTTGTTTTGCATAAGTTACAGATATAGGTCTTTCAGCTTCTGTAACAAAAACAACTCCAGCAATAACAAGCAAACTCACTACTAGAAAACCGATATAAACTGGAATTTGAGATGCATCAAAAGTAAATATCATCTGACTAATTTGAGCAGGCAAGTTTGCAACGATACCAGCAAAGATAATCATTGAAACTCCATTACCAATACCGAATTCACTCATAAGCTCTCCGAGCCACATAGTGAGTACTGCCCCAGCAATTACGATAACTAAATTAGTGATTCTTTCGAAAGAAGTTAATTCTCCTAAAATACCTTGATTCTCAAGTATAGCTAAAAGAGAAAAACCTTGAATTGCAGCAAAAATAACAGTAAATACACGTGAGTATTGAGTAAATTTCTTGCGTCCGATTTCTCCTTCTTCTTGATACATTCTCTTTAAGGCTGGAACCATAATAGTAAGAAGTTGCATTATGATAGAACTCGTAATATAAGGACCTACTCCAAGCATTATTATAGAAAGGTTAGAAAGTCCTCCTCCAGAAAAAATATTTAAAATTCCAAAAAATTGGTTATTAGAAAGGAAACGATTAAGTTGAAGTGTATCTACTCCAGGAATCGGTACAGTAGAAAGCAAACGAAAAACAAGAAGGGATCCTATTACAAAAAGGATTTTATTCCTGATTTGTCTATCGAATACCATCATTTTAATTTTACTAAAAAATTTTTGCATATATTTTATTCTGAGATATTTCCTCCAGCTTTTACAACTTTTTCTTTTGCAATAACTGAGAATTCTACTTTAGAGAAATTTAATTTAACATTAAATTCTTCTTTACTGTTTAAAATCTTAACTTTTGGAATTATACCTTTTACTTTTTTGATTAATTTTGCTTCTAATAAAGTAGTAGGATTTACTTCGCTACCCATTTTGAAAGCTTTAGCGATCTTATCAAGAGCAACACCTTTAGGTTTCTTTTGATAAGAATTAAAACGATAACCACGAAGTTTAGGAAATTTCTTGATGATTACTCTCATTTCTGGACGACGCTTGTTACCAGCACGAGCTGTTTGACCCTTACCTCCACGGCCAGAAGTCTTTGCGTGCTTACCTCCACGACCGACAATACGGTCTTTCTTATTTTTATTTTTTCTTTTTAATTCGTTGATTTGCATGGCTTTTTATTATTATGCTACTTTTTCTACTTCTTTATTATTTACGACTGTTGTTTCAGTTGCAACTTTTTTGTATTTTGAAGATATTTGAGAAAGTGCTTCAATAACTGCTTTTGAGTTATTAAGTTTATTCTTTGTACCTCCGATAACTTTTGCAGTAACATCTTTTACTCCAGCTAAATTCAAAATATCACGAACTACAGTACCAGCAACTAATCCGCGTCCCTTATTCGGCATGATGATAATTTTTGAACTTGAGTATTTTGCAGATAATTCATGAGGCAAAGACATAGTCTTAGTCAAATGAAGTTTAATCATATTTTTCTTTGCATTGCGAAGAGCTTTATTGATAGCGAGGGCTGTATCTCCTGCTTTACCTAAACCTAGTCCGACATTACCCTTTCTATCCCCTGCGATTAAAGCCACAGAGAAAGAAAATCTACGTCCTCCAGAAACCACACGAGTCACACGACGAATACTAACCATCTTTTGATCGAATTCTGGTTTTGGTTTAGTGAAAGAACTATTCTTTCTCATATTCTTTTTTTGGTTATCTCTTTCCATAATTTTATAATACTATTAATCTGATTAAAACTTAAGTCCGCCTTTGCGAGCTTCGTCCGCTACTAATTTCACGCGACCAGTATATTTAAAACCATTACGATCAAATACAACAGCATTAATACCTTTTGCTTTTGCTTTTGTAGCTATTTCCTTTCCTACGATTTGAGCTCTTTCGGTCTTTGTGCCTTTTGTTGCTTTGATATCACTCGCTTCTACTAGAGTTACTCCTTTTGTATCGTCGATGATTTGAGCATAGATAAATTTATTAGAACGGAATACAGAAAGTCTTGGTGTATCATTAGTACCCTTGATCTTTGATCTGATCTTTGCTTTTAATCTTATTCTTTTGTCTGTTTTTGTTTTCATATTTTTACTTTAAAGAAACTAAGCAGTTTTCTTACCTTGTTTTCTTCTAATAACTTCATCGTGATATCTGAAACCTTTTCCTTTATACGGTTCTGGCTTCTTTAATGCACGTACAGATGCAGTAAAACTACCTACTAATTCTTTATCAATTCCAGTAACTCCGATATTGTTCTTCTCTACAGTTAGAGTTAAGCCTTCTGGAATATTTACTACTACAGGATGAGAAAAACCTAAAGCTAAATGTAATTCTTTGCCTTTTAATTCTGATTTAAAACCAACTCCTTCTAGGATTAATTTTTTCTCGAAAGGTGTAACTACGCCTTTTATCATATTCATAATATGAGAAGCATAAGTTCCCCAAAGAGCTTTAGAGAATTTATCATTTCTCTTAACGTTTAGAGTTATATTTGCTCCTTCGATTTTGATTTCAATATCATCACGGAATGGACGAGTTAAAGTACCCTTCGGTCCTTTGACAGAGATATTTAGGCCGTCTTGTTTAACTTCGACTCCTGCTGGTATTACTATTTCTTTTTTTCCTATTCTTGACATATAATTTGTTGAATTTAATTTTCTTTATGAACTTTATAACTTTCTGCTTTAGGACTCATTATTACCAAACCTTAAATAAAACCTCGCCGCCTACTTGTTCTTTGCGAGCGTCGCGACCTCCTAAAATACCTTTTGGAGTTGATAAAACCATCAATCCTTTACCGTTCTTAACTGGAAAAATTTCTTTAACACCAAGATAAACACGCTTTGAAGGTTTTGAAACTCTTTCTACGTCTACTATCTTTGGTTTACTGTCTTTGTATATTAAATTTACTTCTAAGAAAGGTTGACCTTTTTTAGTCTTTTTCGCGTATGAAGCAATAAAACCTTCTTTTTCTAAACAAGCTAAAATAGCATCCTTTAATTTTGAATAAGGTACTAAAACAGATTCCTTGCCAACAAGGCTACCATTTTTGATTGTTATTATTAATTGTGAAATTATATCCATAAAATTTTATTCTTTAATTACCAAGAAGACTTACGAACACCTGGTAAATTACCTTCGTTTGCTTGCTCTCTAAAGCAGATACGACACAAGTCGAAGTCTCTCATAAATCCCCTTCCACGACCACATCGAAAACAACGGTTTTTAGCCCGTGTAGAAAACTTTGGTGTTTTTAGCGATCTCGCTACTACTGATTTTTTTGCCATAATATTAAATATCGTCTTTTATCTAAGTGATATCTTGTGTATTTTCTTAAAGCTTCTTAAAAACCTTAAGGAGAAACACAGATCGGTCTTAAATATTGAAGACTTTTATATACTAGCAAATCTATAAAAATAAGTCAACCCCGTTAGTCGCGACCGATAAGATAAAATAAAAAGGGGCGGGATTAAACCCGACCCATCTCCTTGTTTTTAATCTCCTAAAAAAATTTTTTCATGGTTAGAAATTTTTAAAGTTAAATAATGAATTAATTTAAGTTAATTATATTATAAAATCAACACAAAAGCAAAATCCCCTTCCCTCCTTCGCTAAAGCTACGAAGGGACAAATTGGGGATTTTTATTTATTTAAAAGTAATTCGTGTCTAATTTCCTCTTTAAAAGATTTAACGTCTGTAGAAATTCCATTTATTTGATCTTGGAGCCTTGATTCTGTTTCTAGGAGGTCTGTTTTAGTAGCTAAAGCTTTTAAATCTTCTTTAGTAGCCATATTTTCTAAAATACTAACTGTGGTTTTAGCTAATAAATCTATAGAATCTTGAATTTTTTTTAAATCTTCTGACATAGATTAATTATATATTCAAATATTAAAATAAGTCAAATTTTGAGTCTCGACCGATAGGACAAAATAAAAAGGAACGGGCCTAAACCCGTTCCATCTCCTTGTTTTTAATCTGCTAAATTTTTTTCATTCATGGTTAGAACATTTTAAAAATTAAATAATAACTAATTCAAGTTAATTATATTATAAAATCAACACAAAAGCAAAAATCCCCCTTCGGGGATTTTTTAAGTTTATTTAAAAATTATTTCTTTTTCTTTTCTTCTTCTTTTTTGAAAGGAATACCGAGATATTCATAGAAAGCGAAACCTTCTTTCCCTGTCTTAGCAGTTGATACGATAGTGATAGCAAGTCCGAATACGTCTTTGATATCTTCGTCTGCAGTTTCAGGGAAAATAGTGTGTTCTTTAATTCCTAGAGTTGCATTTCCGATATTATCTACTACAGAGCGATTAATACCTCTAAAGTCTTTAGTACGAGGAAGAGCAACATTGAAAAGTTTTTCCAAGAAAGAATACATACGGTCTCCGCGTAGAGTAACAGTCACCCCTACTGGATCACCTTGACGAATTTTAAAAGTTGCAATTGATTTCTTTGCGCCTCTTTTAGCTGGCTTTTGACCTGTGATTTTAGCTAAACGATCAGAGATTTGATCATTACGCTTGTTGTCTTTCTTCATCATAGTTCCAGTTCCAACGTTGATCACAACTTTTTGTAATCTTGGAGCGGACATTTGATTCTTATATCCGAAAGTACCTTTTAAGGCATCATATGCATTACTATTTTTTTCTTTTACAGTTAAATGTTTCATAATTAAATTTCTTGATTACTTTTTCTAGCAACTCTTACGAATTTATCACCGACTTTTTTCTTGCCGATACGAGAACCTTTGCCAGATTTTGGATCTACAATCATAACATTCGAAGCATTAATAGGCATAGATATACTAATAGTACTACCCTTTTCACCTTGACGACGAGGTTTTTGGTGCTTTTTAACCATATTCAAACCATCAACAATCACCTTGTTGTCTTTAGGTAAAACTTTAGTAATTTTTCCTTTCTTACCTTTATCTTTACCTTTGATCAATATTACATTGTCTCCTTTTTTTAATTTCATATTTTTTAATTTACTTTTTAAACTATTTCATTTATCTAAAATTTAATGGCAAATCTAGATAACTTCTGGAGCTAGAGAGATAATCTTTTGGAAACCTTTCTCTGCTAGTTCACGTGGGATTGGACCGAATACACGACCCGCTTTCGGGTCTTTCTTACCTTTATCTAAAATCACAACAGCATTATCATCGAAACGAATGTATGAACCATCTTTACGACGATAAGCATTACGAGTACGTACGACTACTGCTTGATGAACATCTTTTTTCTTAACAGCCTTACGAGGAGTTGCAGTTTGTACTGAGATTATAATAATCTCACCAATACTTGCATAACGCTTTTTTGAGGATCCTAAAATCTTAAATACTCTTCCAATAGTACCTCCTGCATTATCTGTTATTTTAACTATACTTCTATCTTGTATCATAAATTTGAATTATTATTCTGCTACTATAAATTTCTTATCTTTTGACATTGGACGAGTCTCAGACAAGAAAACCTTATCTCCAATATTATATTTATTATTCTCGTCGTGAGCTTTATATTTCTTGCTAACTTTATAAAACTTACCGTATTTAGGATGCTTCACGAAACGAGTCACAGAAACAACAACAGTCTTGTCCATTTTATTAGACACAACTACACCAGAAAGCATGCTTTTTGATTTCTTGGTTTCCTTTATTTCTTTTTCATTTGTTGTTTTCTTTGCCATATACTATTTATTTTTATTATTTTTATTTAATTCTGTCAACATGCGAGCAATAGTTTTCTTTAAATTCTTTTGCTCTTTTGTATTCTTTGACTTTGAATTTAACTTATTAAATTTAAGCTCGCGAACTTGTTCTTTTAATTTCGCTAAATCTTCACCTAAATTATCTTTTTTTAAATCTTTTTTCTTTGCCATAATATTATTTACTTGCTCTTGCTATAATTCTTGTTTTTAGAGGGAGTTTACTACCTGCTTTTCTTAATGCTTCACGAGCTGTATGTTCATCTACTCCATCAACTTCAAAAATTAAACGACCTGGTAAAACTTCTGCACAATATCCTTGAGGATCTCCTTTACCCTTTCCCATACCTACTTGAGCAGCTTTTTGAGTATAAGGACGGTCTGGGAAAATACGAATCCAGTACTTACCAGTCTTAGTCAAAGTACGAGAAACAACTTTACGAGCTGATTCAAGTTGATTAGAACGAATTCTAGCTTCAGTTTCAGCCTTAAGTCCAAAAGACCCGAAAGCGAGTTTCGTACCACGAGTTTCAGTGATAGCCTTCTTAGGGTTAACACGCTTACTATGCCATTTTCTAAATTTTACTTTTTTCGGTGTAAACATATATTTTAATTAATTACTTTATAGTGAATTTTGAACTACTTATTTTTTGAAAAAATCTTACCTCGATAAATCCAAACCTTAATACCGATAACTCCATAAGCAAGAGTTGCTCTTTCTCTCTTGAAATCAATATCTGCTCTGAAAGTTTGAAGTGGGATAGAACCTTTCTTTAATTCTTCACTACGAGCGATTTCAGCTCCACCCAAACGTCCTCCGAGCACGATACGAGCTCCTTCTACTCCTGGTGCTTGCATTACTTTTTCTAAAACTTGCTTCATAACGCGACGGTAAGGCATTCTTTTCTCTAAGCCTTCAGCGACCATATAAGCAACGATAGATGCATCAGCTTCAGGATTAGTTATTTCTACTACTTCTAATTTCAAGTCTGTAGGACGAGGAAGACCTAACTTATCCATCTTCTTCAAAATATCTTCTTTAAGCTTTGTAGCACCTTCACCGTTTCTACCGATAAGTAAACCTGGACGTGAAGTCTTTACGATAAAACGAGTTGTTTTTTGATTTCTTTCAATTTCTAAAGAAGAAACGTAAAGTCCGCGTAATTTCTTTTCTAAATATTCACGAAGTAAAACATCACCTTTAAGGAATTTTTTATAATCTTTCGGATCAGCAAACCAACGAGATTTCCAATCTCTTAGGATTATTAGTCTATGTGCATATGGGTGTACGATTTTTGACATATTATTTTACTGTTTCTTTTTTAGTTGCAGTCTTTTTAGTTGCAACTTTCTTACTTGCTAATTTTTTAACTTTTTCTACTTTTTCAGCCAAAATTACAGTTACGTGACTTGTTCTTTTATTGATTCTAGCTCCACGTCCCATAGCACGAGGCATCATTCTTTTCATAACTATACCTTTATCTACTCTTAAATCTTTAACAATCAAATTAGCTTCATCCATACCTAAAACTTTCGCATTCGCTACTGCTGATTTGATTAATTTTAAAATAGGCAAAGAAGCACGCTTTACTAAAAAGTCTAATTCTAACATAGCTTCGTCTATTTTCTTGCCTTTTACTAAATCCGCTACAAGGCGAACTTTTCTAGGGCTTTGTCTGTAATTTTTTAAAAATGCTTTCATTGTTTTTATATTATATAAATTTTATTCTTATTTTTTCTTTGCACCGGCACCTGCTGTATTAGCTGTCGCTGCTTTTGCTTGAGCTATTTCAGATTCTTTCTTCTTTTGCTCTAATTCTTTTTGCATTTTACCTCCGTGCTTATTGAATTTCTTTGTAGGAGAGAATTCACCAAGTCTGTGACCAACCATATCTTCCGTCGCTAGAACTTCGATATGAGTTTTACCGTTATAAACACCAAAAGTAAAACCTACCATTTCCGGAGAAATAACAGCAGCTCTTTTCCAAGTTTTTATCATTGGAGTTTGAAGCGGGTTTTTTCCAGCTATTTTTTTAAGCAATCTTTCGTCAACGTTTATTCCTTTTTTTAGTGATCTTGTCATATGTTTATTAAATAAAAAGCCCCTTTATAAGAGCTTATTCTATACTAACAAATTTAAAAATAAAGTCAACTACTCGCCAATATCTCCTTGATTTTATTAACCAAAATAAAAAACCCGCTTTTTTTAAATATGTTTTTTATAATATTTTTAATTAAAAAAACCAGGATAATTCCTGGCTTTAGCTTAAAAAATCATTGAAGTATTTTTTTATGATAGCTGGATAGTCTTCTATCCCATTTTGTTTAATTAAATCTAATTGTAAATTTTTATATATTTCTTTTACAAAAAGATTACATTCAGAACAAGCATCGCAAGAAAAAATAATAAATTTAGCATCTTGTTTTGCTCCAACATTATTCAAATCAAGTGCAAAATGATGATAATTAATATGGTATGTTTTCAAGCTTTCTGCATTAAAAAACATATAATCAAATTCTTCTCCTTTGTACTCTTCACCCAACTCTATTTGTCTATCGCAAGACATGAACCATTCTCGTCCAAAAAAGAGCTTGAGTCTAGAAATGCCAAATAAATTTTCATTTTGAGGAAATTTATTAACAAGTTCTAGAAAAAGAAACCAATCATTAACAAAAACATTTATAGTTTTTGGTTGCTGTAATGTTTCTATCATTGTATTTTTTTTAAAATTAAAGAATATTTATCAAAAAAATAATAACATGAATTAATGAAAAAAACAAGGTAACCACTGGTTTTGCTAACATTTAGTAAAAAGTTATTGCCAGATAAATATAATTAATTAATCTAAAATAATTTTAGATAAAATAATTTGAGCTTTTTCTATTACTTTAATATCTGCTTTTTCAATAAAAATAAAACTTCGAGTTTCTAAATCTAGCATTTTTGCACCATGAGGTAGGGCAACTCCTTTAATATTTTTACCTTCAATTTCAATTTCAAAAAGCAAACTTTTCTTTTTAGAAGTTATAGGTAAACAAAAAGCAAAACCAGTTGATTTATGAAAAATATTGTCACTTAAAATTAAAGCTGGTCTGTAACCTTTTTGTTCATGACCTAATACAGGGTCAAAAGAAATTTTAATAATATCTCCTCTTTTTAATTGAGTTAATTTTTTATTTACCATATTTCTTTACCTACTGCTTTACCAAAATAATCATCTAAATTACTTTCTAAATCTGATCTTTTAACACCTTTTAATATATCTTTAAGAGGTAAATTTTGAAAATCATTTATCTCGGGTTTAATTTTAATGAAATCTTTATCTTTTTCTAAAAAAACATACTTACCTTCAGACAAAGAAACGGAATCCAATAAAACGCTAGGCAACCTAATTCCTAAAGAATTACCCCATTTAGTAATCTTGATTTTATTAATTTCTTTCATAAAAGAAGTATATACATATGTATATACTTTGTCAATAAGTAATAAGCGGTAGGTCTTGCCTACCGCTTTTAATACCCTTGATTTTATTAACTGAATTTAAAAAACCCGCTTTTTTAAAATTTATTTTTAGAATATTTTTTATTTTAAAACTTAAATATAACAAACAAAAAATAAAAAATAGCAACAAAGACAGCGATAAATAAAAAATACAAAATTGAATCGAGTAATGGGAATTTGTGATCTTTAATAAACAATCCTTTTGTGCTTAAAAAAAACTGACTTATTATTAAAACTACGAGAGGCCATTGTAAAATGTTTAATAAAAATAAGTAAATTTTAAATAAAGCTATATTTTTAGAAAAATAACTAATTAAATTTAAAAATACTAATAATAAAATTAAACTTAGTGAAGTAAAAAATACTATTTTAAATAATCTTAAAAAGATTATTTTAGAAAACGCTTCATTAATATTCTCCTTACTCCACCCTTCTTTCATTAAAGTCTCTCGAATCACTTCATCAGTGTTCCCTAATTTTCTTTCATTTTTTATATAATCTATTAATTCTTTAGTTATCATATATTTAATTATCTCACGCTATAAATCAAAAGAAAACCCTTATGGGTTTTCTTTTTAAAATTATTTCTTCTTTCCTACTTTTCTACGAGATACGATGAATACGTTTGAGTATTTCTTAGGAGTACGAGTCTTACGACCTCCTGTAACCTTACCCCACATAGTCTTTGGTCTCTTAGTTCCGCGTCCTTGACGGCCTTCACCTCCTCCGTATGGGTGATCTACTGGGTTCATAGCAGTACCACGAACCTTTGGACGAATACCCTTCCAACGTGAGCGTCCAGCTTTACCGAAATTTACTAAGTGATGTTCTTCGTTTGAAACTGTACCAATACAAGCCCAAGCATTTTCACTAACTTTACGCACTTCAGAAGAAGGCATTTTAAGTGAAGTATAACCTTCAGCATTCGCTACAACTTGAGCAAAGATTCCTGCAGAACGAGAAATTTTCGCTCCGCCGTTTACTTTAATCTCAACATTATAAACAAAAGTACCAACTGGAATATTCTTTAAAGGAAGTCTATTTGCAGGAGTTAAAGGAGCTTTTTCAGAAACGATGAAAGTTGCACCTTCTTTAATATCTTTTGGAATAACTACGTATCTTTTTTCTCCGTCTTTATAAACTGCAAGACCGATGAAAGCACTGCGGTTTGGATCATATTCTACAGTTTTGATAACTGCAGGAATATCTTTTTTGTCATATTTAAAATCGATATCACGATAAAGTCTTTTGTGTCCTCCTCCACGATGACGAGAAGTTAAGCGTCCTTGAGAATTTCTTCCCATAGCTCTCTTAAAACCACCAGTCAAAGATTTCTCTGGTTTTACTTTTGACAACACTCCCTTATAGGTAACAGTTGTCATTTGTCTTCTTGATTTACTTGTAGGTTTGTATGTTTTCATATGATTATTATGCGATTTCTATTTTATCTCCCTTTTTTAAATATACATACGCCTTCTTACCTCCTTCTTTTAAAGAAGCTTTATAACGAAAAGAAGTTCTCTTTTCTGGCATATTCACAATATTTACTTTAACTGGAGTAACTTTGAAAAGTGAAAAAATTGCTTTTTTAACTTCGTTCTTTGTAGCACTATTACCCACATCAAAAGTATATACATTTTGCTCATAAGCAAAAGATGCTTTTTCAGTTACTCTAGGATTTTTAATTATTGCTTTATTATTTTTCATATTATTTATTTCTTCTTTCCGCTAAAAACTTCACACTTTCTTCTGCATTTTCGATCACAAGATATTTATGATTTAATACATCGAGAGGATTCAAGTTTTTTACAAAAACTAAATCAAGCGCTTGTAAATTTCTAAAACTTTTAACTTTATTATCTTCTTTATCAAAAAGTGCAGTTAATAGTTTTGGTTTTTTTGAAGTTGCTAATTTGTCGTCTTTTAAGATTTTAGCAATATTTTCTAAAACAACTTCTGCATTTTTAGTTTTAATTTCTGTTTGCGCTAAACTGTCGATAAATACAAGTTCTCCGTCTTTTAATTTACGAGAAAGAACTGAGTATAATGCTTCAGCACGCATTTTCTTTGAAATTTTACGATCGTAGTTCTTTTCAGCAAGTGGACCATGAGTAACACCTCCACCTACCCAAATAGGACTTCTAGTTGAACCGTGACGAGCACGTCCTGTACCCTTTTGTTTCCAAGGCTTTCTACCTCCTCCACGAACTTCTCCGCGGTCTTTAGTATCAGCTGTACCACTACGAGCATTAGAACGCATAGATTCTACTACTTGGTGCACAAGGTCACTTCTCCATTTCGCACCGAAAACACTTTCGGGTAAATTTATAGAACCTACTTCTTTTCCTTTTTGGTTGTAAATCTTTGCTTCCATATTTTAATTATATATTTCTACTAAACTTCCAGTAACGCCAGGTATAGCACCTTTCAAAAGAATCAAATTGTTTTCATTATCTAACATAACTACTTTCAAATTCTTTTGAGTAATGCGATCAGAGCCCATACGTCCTGCCATACGCATACCTTTCGGTACGTGAGTACGCAGACCTCCTCCGATACTTCCTGGTTCTCTTTCAGAGTGTTTTTGACCGTGAGTACGAGGACCTCCAGCGAATCCGTGACGTTTTACAACACCTTGGAAACCTTTACCTTTTGAAGTTCCTGATACTTGCACTTTATCACCCGGAGCAAGCATATCAGATGGATTAATAATATCTCCAACTTTATATTTTCCTATTTCATCACTACGAAATTCTTTTAAGACTTTAAAAGAACCTAAATCTTTAGTGTGGCCTTTTACAGCTTTCGAGATATTCTTTGCTTTTCTTGTTCCAAAACCAACTTGCACAGCATCATAGCCATCAGTTGTTTGCGTCTTGACTTGAACTACTACCATCGGAGAAGTAGATATAACAGTCACAGGGACTACTACTCCTTCTTCGGTGAAGTATTCAGTCATCTTTTCTTTTGTTCCTAAAATAAATTTCATAATTTTTATAAATTAAACGATTACATCATCTTAACATCAATATCAACACCAGAAGGTAAAGATAAGTTAGTCAAAGACTCAACTATCTTTGGATTTGGATTAATGATATCGATAAGTCTCTTGTGAACTCTGATTTCAAATTGTTCTCTTGCATTTTTATAAACAAAAGAAGCTCTGTTTACTGTATATTTTTTAATCTCAGTTGGTAGAGGTACTGGGCCTAAAACTTTACCGTCATAACGAAGAGCAGTATCGATAATTTGCTTTACTGAAGAGTCTAATACTTTACTATCGTAAGCACGAACTCTAATACGTAAAACAACATCACCACCTTCTTTTTTGGTATTTTTAGGAACTTTGATAGTACCCTTTTTTGAACTTGTCTTCTTTTTTGTTTCTGTGTTTGACATAATTTTAGTCATTAGGTTAGATTTAGGTTTAGTTAAAAACTAAACCTAAATCTCCTAATAGCTTATCCTAATATTTTTGTAACAACTCCTGCTCCAACTGTTTTACCTCCTTCACGGATAGCAAACTTTTGTGATTCTTCAAGAGCTACTGGAGTAACCAATTTAACTGTGATTTTAACATTATCTCCAGGCATAACCATTTCTTTTCCTTCTTCTAACATAACTTCACCAGTTACGTCTGTAGTACGGATATAGAATTGAGGTTTGTAACCTTTGAAGAATGGGGTATGACGTCCACCTTCTTCTTTCTTTAATACATAGATTTCAGCTGTAAAGTGATCGTGAGGAGTAACTGTACCTGTCTTTGCTAGAACTTGTCCACGAGTGATATCTTCTTTCTTAAGACCACGTAGCAAAATACCAGCGTTGTCTCCAGCCATACCTTCTTGAAGGTTCTTGTTGAACATTTCGATACCAGTAACTGTAGATTTTACAGTAGCTTTAATACCAACAATTTCAACTTCTTCACCTACTTTAACGATACCTCTTTCGATTTTACCTGTAACAACTGTTCCACGTCCTTCGATAGAGAAGATATCTTCAACAGGCATAAGGAAAGGTTTTGCAACATCACGTTCTGGAACTGGGATATAAGTATCAAGAGCGTTTGTTAATTCAAGGATTTTTTGAGCCCAAGGATCATCAACTGAAGTAGCTTCTAAACCTTTTAGACCAGATCCACGGATAACAGGAGCTCCTGCGCCGTCGAAACCTTGCTTTGTAAGTAATTCACGGATTTCTTCTTCAACTAGGTCGATCATATCTTTATCATCAACCATATCGCATTTGTTAAGGAAAACGATTATCTTTGGAACACCAACTTGTTTAGCAAGCAAAATGTGTTCACGAGTTTGTGGCATTGCACCGTCTGTAGCAGCAACAACCAAAATAGCACCGTCCATTTGAGCAGCACCTGTGATCATGTTTTTGATGTAGTCAGCGTGTCCTGGAGCATCGATGTGAGCATAGTGACGAGTGTCTGTTGAGTACTCGTTGTGAGAAATATTAATAGTAATACCACGAGCTTTTTCTTCTGGAGCATTGTCAATATCACCAACTCCTTTCATTTTAACTTGCTTACCCGCTAGATTAAGACAGTTAAGGATAGCTGCTGTTAATGTTGTTTTACCATGGTCAACGTGACCGATAGTACCTACGTTTACGTGAGGTTTGTCTCTTTTAAATTCTTCTGCCATATATTTACTATATTTTAATAATTAAAACTTAATATACGATCGCGATACTAAGCCCTAATTACTAAACAAAATTATTAATAATATTAAGTTTTGACGACCAGTCAAAGCTTTTTTATAAAATTACCAACTAAAAAACTGCGAAAGTGCAGTTATTTCTATATTAGCAGATTTTAAAACAATGTCAAACTGTGAATAAATAAAAAAGAGAGATATTTGATAATCCAAAAATCTCTCTATAAATTAAAATTATTCTTTTTTTATTTGTTCTTTTAAATATGAGATAGCATTTTGATAAAGTTTAAAACCTATTTTGGGATATCTCTCTTTTACAACAAGAATTCTTTTATTTATCAAAGCAACTTTATGTTTTTGTAGAAATGCTTGTCTTTTTTCTATGTTCATTAAAGGGATATATTCATCTTCTAAATTTTTATAAAAAAATAAAAAGAAAAAATTTTCAAAAATTAAAGAACTTCTTGGAATTCCTAATTCTTTTTTTAACAAATAAAAAGCTTCGTTTTTGGTGCACGCACCAGGTGTGTTTACTGCCATCTTTTACGATTTAGAAGTTATTAAAAAACGTTTATTCAAAAATATCTTATCATATATAGCCTAAAAGTAAACCCCAACACTAAAAACTTTAGTGTTGGGGTAAAGGACATAATTTAAATTATGTCCTTTAGAATTATTTATTCATTTCGTCACTTACTATATTTCCATCAGCCATTTTTATAGTTCTATCAGCCAGTTTGGCATATTCTTCTTCGTGAGTAACCATTATGATGGTTTGCCCTTCTTTATTTAAAGCTAAAAAGGCTTGCATAACTTGATGAGAAGTTTCAGAGTCTAAGTTCGCAGTAGGCTCATCAGCAAAGATAATCTTAGGATCATGAGCGATAGCACGTGCGATAGATACGCGTTGCTGTTGCCCTCCTGAGAGAGCACTAGGGAGGTTATTCATACGATCTAGCAATCCTACTTTGTCTAAGGCCTTTTTAGCTTTTTCATTTGCAACTTCGGTACTGTAGCCTTGCATAAGTAAAGGTAACATAGTATTTTCAAGTGCAGTCAGTGAAGGCATAATAGCGTAATCTTGGAAAATATAACCAAGATCATCAAGACGGATTTTAGTTCTATCCCCTTCTTGTAAGTTTACACATTCTTTACCGTCAATATAAACTTCACCAGCAGTGGGTAAATCGAGTAACCCTAGTTGATAAAGCAAAGTTGACTTACCGGAACCTGATTTACCAGTAATAGTTAAGAATTGCCCATTAGGTACAGAAAAGGTCAGCTTATTTAAAGCAACGATTTGAGCATCTCCACTTTGAAATATTTTTGTTAAATTTTTTGTTTGAATCATATTATCTTCCTAAGATTGCTGATAAAGTATTTTGCTTGATAACCATCCTAGCCGGAATATATCCAGCTATCATTGTAGTGATAAGTAAGATGAAGGCGCGAGTCAAAGTTCCTGATAAAGTAGCTACGAGTATACCGTCAGAGAATGGGAAATCGATAGGGTTTTCAGTAAAGTAAGGTTTAATCATACCGAAAATCAAAACCATACCGACGATAATACCGAGCGATGCATAAATAGTAGCTTGATACATATAAGAGAAAAGTATTGCTTGCTTATTAATACCGATCCCTTTTAGAATTCCGATATACCGACGGCGAGTAATAGCATTCACGAAAATCACAATAAAGATAGTAATCGAAGCAACGACAAGACCAATACCCGAAATTGCACTACCTAAAATTCCAAAAGTTGCTTTAATATCTTTCAAGAATTTAGGAAAAGCTTCTTCGGCAGTTTGTACCCGAGCATATTCCTCTACCCCACTATCTATTAGAAATTGCTTTGCTATTAGAGGATCAATACCCGCATCTAATTGAATAGCAATAGACCCAGCGTTGAGATCAGTTTGATTAGAAAGTTTGCGAGCTTCAGAAGCTAGCATTACGACAGAGAAATCAAAAGTATCTACCTTAGAACTAAGTATTCCTTTCACGAAATATTCTTTCGAAACATTCCCAGAAGTAAGGCGAACTCTCGAACCAACATTAGTATTTTTCAAACTTTCAAAACCAGGAGCGTCAATAGGAGTAAATTCATATAAGAAATTTTTACCAATCAAAATACTATCAGCATCATTTTCATTGAGATATTCTCCACGCAAAATAAACTTAGAAACTCCAGAAAATTTATCTTCTAAAACAGGATCAATACCGAGTATTGGAGCACCTGCTCCACCCTTTTTCTCCCCAGGTTTAATAGTCTCTCTATAAGTATCTTCTACGCGAGCAGATCCAGAATATCTCACGGTATGGTTTTTATATCCTGGCATAGTTTTCACTATGCTTTCAACTTCTGGAGTTTGTAAAATTAAATTACGATTTAAAAATGGTGAGATGATGATATCTCCAATAGCATATTTTTTCTGAGCATCTTCTGAACCTTGAATAAGTCCGATCAAAATCCCTGAAACTACAACAAGGTTAAGGAAAGTCAAAGTCATCACAGCTACAATAAGCATCGTAGTCCATTTATTTGCACGCAAAAGCTCTCGTTTCGCTAAAAACCAGCCAACAGATATATTCCTTCCGAACGAATTTTTACTATTAATATGCATTATTTTTTAATTGGCAAAACGATTTTATCTTCTTTGCTAATACCAGAAACGATTTCAATCATATTACCGTCACCTGAGTTGCCGGTTACAACTTTTACTTCTTCATACTTTTCTTTTTTAAGATTAGTGATTTTATTAAGATAAGTACCGTCTTCTTTTTTAATTAAATTTGCTACAGGAACAGACAGAACTCCATCTTTTTCAAAAGTTGTAATTACAATTTCCGCATTCATACCAGGGCGAATATTCGGATCTTTTTCTTCAATAGAAACTTTAATTTTATAATTCACAACACCATCAGACGCTTCAGAAGAAGGATCAATATGAGAAACTTTTCCTGAAAAAACGTTTTGATTACCCAAAGCATCAAAAATTATTGAAACTTTTTGATCTAAAACTAGATTCTTGATATTAGCTTCATTGATTAAAGCCTCAACATACAGATTCGAAATATCTTCTAAAACTAAAGCAGGTTTGGCTACATCTACGATTTCTCCATATTTGATATTTACGGCAGTGATAGTTCCGTCTTCTGGAGCACGGATTATAGTATCTTCATAATTAGCTCCTGCTTGAGCAAGGCTTGCTTTCGCAGATAAAACTTCGGCTTCACCGAGGGCGATTTCTGAAGGACGAGCAGAAGCTTGCTTCAAAGCTAGTTCCGCTTCTCTTTGAGCAACTAAAGACTCCGCAGAAGCTAAAGCACTTTCACGAGTCTTTAAAGCAGAATTATAAGCGTTTTCATTTGCTAAATAATCACTAGATTTTTTATTTGGAATTTCGATAATAAAATTTGAAGGTGCTAGGTTAGTAGTAGAACTAAATAATAAATAAAGTCCAGAATCCCCTATCTTTTGAGGATTAGTAGTATTTACATAACCAGTACTAGTAACTAAACCAGAAGTTGAGAAAGTAAGTCCTGCACCAGTATTATAAACGCTTATAGTGATTTTACCCTCTTGACCTAGAGCATAAGTTCCACTCACAGTCGGAGCAGTCCTAGTATCATTCACATTTTCAGAAATAGCTTCTAAACTAGAGTTTAACAATTTATTATAAGCATTTGATACTAAAGTGTTTTGAGTGTTACGAGCATTATTCAAATCAGTCTTCGCATTAGCGAGAGCGACTTTAGCTAAAGTGATTTCTTCGCTAGTTGCGCCTTCTTTTATTTTTTGTAATTTTGCTTCAGCGAGTGCTACTCCAGCACGAGCTTGAGATACAGACGCACCTTCAGATCCAGACGACAAAGTAGCGAGTACTTGACCTTTTTTCACCTTATCACCAACATCAAAAAGTACAGATTTTACAGTTCCGGTTTTCTTAAAAGACAGATCTAGGTCTACTTTTGAAGTCACAACTCCAGTCGCCTTTACAGTTTGCTCTAATTTACCAAAAGTAGGTTCAGTAATAGTTAATTCTTCTTTATCTTTTCTAAAAACTAAAAATAAAACTATCAAAACTATAATTCCTAAAATCCATAAAATTCTTTTTTTTGTAAAAAAATTTTTTAACATATCTAATTTTTCTTTCATATATTCGTATAATAGCACAAAAAAGTTACTATACAAAGAAAAATATTCATTAAAAATTAGTTATTCATTCTCTAAAACTTGATTTTCGGAATTAAGTAAATTCCTTTTATTTATTTTTTCAACTAAAGTCTTAAATCTATTTATAAATTTATCGGTAAAAAATACCATAGTTAATACTAAAAATACTCCTTTCATACTATCTTTATTAAGATCCCCGGACCATTCTTCTTGAGAAGCAGTTGATAAAGTATTAGCCACTCCAGCAGCCCAACCTGTAGTTAATAAAACTTCATAAAATGAAATTTTTGTTGATTCTATATCAGCATTAAATTCTTCTAAACGTTTAGCTACTTCATCAGAAGTACTACCTTTAAATTCAAAATATTCTTTAAGTTTTTCAGACCCACCATTTATATCTGCTTGTAAATTTTCTAAACCAAATAGCAATTGATCAAGTTCTTGTCTTATTTGTTGATTTATTTCTTGTTGACTTTTATTAAAGGCATCTGCTTTTTCAATAAACCTTGTGTCTTGTTTTTCTAATTTGAATTTCATATTATTTTTCTAAAATTGTATTTTTAAGATCAGTAACTTCTTTTGCTTTGATTATATTTTTCACAAAAGTTCTTAACTCGTCAACTCCTTTATTTAAGAATTTTAATAATTCAAGTTCTTCTTCAGGAGTAGATTCTTCATTATTTACCTTTTTTATTAATTCATTTAATTTATCTTTAGTCATTTTATTGAGTTTTATTTATTAATACTCTAATTCTACCCTCCCCCTAAAAAAATGCAAGAGAAATTACAATCAATGTAGGGACAACAAAAAAAAGACGGAGGCAACGCCTCCGCCCTTCCTGATTCCACAGGTCAGACCTGTGGGAAAGTAATCCATTCAAATAAATCATCAACATTACTATTGACTAATTCTTGAGGTAAAGAAGTTAAATTTAATATCTTAAATTCTTTTCTATTAAAATTATTAAAAAAATCTACAAAACTAGAGTATTTGAAATCTTTTATATATTCTAGTGTTTTACTTTTATCTTTGATACCATTTTCTTTCCAATCTGCTTGAATTAATTTCACAGGGTTAAGATGTACGTATGCAAATAAATAATTAAAATAATTGTCTTTATTGACATTTCTAGATTTAAACTTACCTTCAAACAAACTACCAGATCTTTCATATTTTTTATTAAAATACATAACATAAGCAGTAGAAAGTTTCCTCATAAATTCAGTAATAGGATTATAATTCTTTTCCCACAGGTCTGACCTGTGGGAAATTAAAATTAAATGAAAATGGTTTGGCATTAAAACCCAAGAACAAATCTCAACTAAACTTTCTCCCCTTTCGAAATCCCAAGCATCGAGATTTTGATCAACAATATTATCTCTGAATTTGAAACTTTTTTCAGAATTACAAATATAAAGCAACTTTATAAATCTATCATAATCTTCTTCATCTTTAAAAATCTCCATCTTTCCATTTCCGCGATTATATATATGGAAATATTCATTCTCTATAAAATTTGTATCTCTAAAAGCCATAGGTTAATTATAATACATAAAAACTAAAATTCCACAGGTCTGACCTGTGGAATTTTTAAATCTTACTTTTGAGATTTATTTTCTAGCTGCGATGATAGTTTCAGCTACAGAGTTCGGAACGATATCGTAACGCAAGAATTCCATAGTGAATGATGCACGTCCTTCAGTCATAGAGCGAAGTCCTGTCATATATCCGAACATTTCAGATAAAGGCACAACTGCTTTCACTACTTGATTCATACCTCTCGCTTCCATACCTTCGATAAGTCCACGTTTTGAAGAAAGGTTTCCAGTCACGTCTCCCATGAATTTATCCGGAGTAACAACTTCAACTTTCATCATAGGTTCTAATATAACAGGCTTTGCTGCTCTACAAGCGTCTTGAATAGCCATACTTGCTGCGATTTTGAAAGCCATTTCGTTTGAGTCAACTTCGTGGAAAGATCCATCCCAAAGATCAACAGAAACGTTAACCATCTTGAATCCTGCGAGAATACCGCGATCAAGTCCTTCTTTAAATCCTTTTTCACAAGGAGCGATATATTCTTGAGGAATAGCACCTCCTTTAATATTGTTAATAAATTCAAAGCCTTCACTTCTCTTAGTATTTTTAGGCAAGTCGGCAATTTCTTCTTTTGTCAAAGCTTCCATAGGTTTAACTTTAATCTTTACGTGACCGTAGTTACCACGTCCTCCAGATTGCTTGATATATTTACCTTCTGCTTCAGCCGGAGCGTTAATAGTTTCGCGATATGCTACTTGAGGCTTACCAACGTTAGCTTCAACAGCAAATTCTCTCTTCAAACGATCAACGATGATTTCAAGGTGGAGTTCTCCCATACCTGCGATAATAGTCTCACCTGTTTCTTGATCAGTAGAAACTTTGAAAGTTGGATCTTCTTGAGCAAGACGATTAAGCGCCATACCCATTTTCTCTTGGTCAGCTTTAGTTTTCGGTTCAATACGTAGAGAGATAACTGGTTCTGGGAAAACGATACGGTTTAATTCTGCTGGAGCATTTTCATCACAAATAGTATCAGAAGTAATAGTATCTTTAAGTCCTACGGCTGCTGCGATTTCTCCTGCGAAAACTTTCTTTACTTCTTCACGGTCGTTTGCATGCATACGCAAAATACGTCCGATTCTTTCTTTGTTTCTTGTGCGAGGATTATATACGTAACTACCTGCAGTCAAAGTTCCAGAGTAAACACGGAAGAAAATAAGTTGTCCTACGAAAGGATCAGTCGCAACCTTGAAAGCAAGAGCTGCGAAAGGTTCAGTATCAGAAGCCTTACGAACTAAAGGACTCTCATCACTAGGATTAATACCTGGGATTGGAGGGATATCTGTTGGAGCTGGAAGGTAATCTACTACAGCGTCTAGAACGAGTTGCACTCCTTTATTTTTCAAAGCAGAACCAGCAAAAACTGGGAAAATATTATTTTCAATAACAGCCTTACGTAATACTTTTTTCAAAGTATCAACACTAGGCACCATACCTTCTAAATATTCAGACATTAAAGCTTCATCTTGCTCAACGATTTTCTCAACTAATTCTGCATGATAACCTTCTGCTTCTTTTCTATATTCTTCTGGAATTTCTTTTTCGATAACCGCATCACCCATATTACCTTCGAAGTAATAAGCTTTCATTTTAAGAAGATCGATAACTCCTTCGTGTTTATCTTCGAGACCTATCGGTATTTGAGCACGAACTGCTTTCTTAGAAAGTCTATCTAAAATAGTTTTATATGAATGTTCAAAACTTGCTCCTGTACGGTCAAGTTTATTAATGAAACAAATACGAGGAACGTTCGCTTCATCAGCATAACGCCAGTTAGTTTCAGATTGAGGTTCTACACCAGCAACACCATCAAAAACCACAACTGCTCCGTCGAGTACACGAAGAGAACGCTTTACTTCTACGGTAAAGTCGATGTGACCAGGAGTATCGATAATATTGAAACGATGTTTAAGCGCTTTATTAGTTAGATCATATGTAGGAGTCCAGAAACAAGTCACCGCCGCAGAAGTAATAGTAATACCTCTTTCACGTTCTTGCTCCATCCAGTCAGTAGTAGCTGCTCCATCGTGAACTTCACCGATTTTGTGAGACATACCTGTATAATACAAGATACGTTCACTTGTTGTTGTTTTACCGGCATCGATGTGAGCGATGATACCGAAATTTCTAACTTTTGCTAAAGGATAATCTCTTTCCATATGATTTATATATATTTATAACTAATTAATAATAAAAAAAGCGCTTGTGCACTTAGCTAAACTATATAACATAAACACTTTTTTTGCAAATAAAAAGGCTCAATCTATTAAGAAAGAGCCTGTAGTGGAATATTATTTAACTTCAGAGAGAAATTCGGAAGTTAAATAGAATTCTTTGTAGTTTAATTCAGGTATGAAAATTTTTGTTTTTTCTTTATTGCCAAAAAAATCTACCTTTAATGCATGTACTTCGTGCTCTAATGAAAAAATACTTGAGGAAAAATCATTTATATCAATCTGTGTATACTTTTGTTCTTTTAAAGAAAAAATATTTTCAGGGTTGATATTTATATTAAAAACACAGATATTTGTTTCTTCGAACAAAAACTCAGCTAACTCAAAACGGTCTTTAAGACCATCTTCTAGTTTGTTGTTAGGCACAGGGTAAAATAATCCTCCACAATTAGAACAAATGTGTTTATTTTTTAAATGGTTTGTTGGACCATTTCTAAACCAAAACAAATGTTTTATAGGTGTTTTACATATTGGACAAATTCCTTTTGTTTTTAAAGAGATTTTTCTGTCTTTACACATAACTAAATTTTTAAAAGATTAACAATAACAAATTTGATTTCCTTTTCAGATTAACCTAAAACGAAACAAAAAGCAAAAAATCTCCTTACGGAGATTTTTTGCTTTTTGTTTAAAATATTTTTATTACCAGGCGAAGTGAGCGAAAGCTTTGTTAGATTCTGCCATTTTGTGAGTATCTTCTTTCTTTTTCACAGCAGCACCTTCGTTCTTAGAAGCTAGTATTAATTCATCAGCTAATTTCATAGCGATTGGACGTCCCTTACCCTTGCGAGCAGCATCACGAATCCAACGCATAGCAAGTGCTAATTTACGAGAAGCAGAAACTTCACGAGGAACTTGATAGTTAGCACCTCCGATTCTCTTTGAGCGAACTTCAGTCACAGGACCAGCATTTCTCATAGCAAGATCGAAGATTTCTAAAGGATTAGGATTTCCAGTCTTTTCTTTAATAATTTCAAAAGCTCCATAAACTAAGTTGCGAGCAGTTTCCTTTTTACCAGACCACATCATATAGTTGATAAATTTTTCTACTTTTTCAGAATTATATACTGAATCCTTACCTACTATATTTCTATTTTTTACTTTTCTTCTCATATTTTTATTGTTTAGGTTTAAAATTTTCAGGCTTTGCCTTACTCCTAATATTTAATAATTATTTCTTAGCGTCAGCTTTTGGCTTCTTGTTACCATAAAGTGATCTACCTTGACGTCTCTTTTCAACTCCTTGAGTGTCGAGTACTCCGCGAACTATGTGATAACGAACTCCGATCAAGTCTTTAACACGCCCTCCACGTAGCATAACTACTGAGTGTTCTTGTAAATTGTGACCTTCACCTGGAATATATGCTGTTACTTCCATACCGTTAGTAAGACGTACACGAGCGATTTTACGAAGCGCTGAGTTAGGTTTCTTTGGTGTTGTTGTTGTAACTTTAGTACAAACTCCTCTTTTAAAAGGTGCCGGATAAAATATAGGTGCGTTTTTTAAAGTATTAAAACCACGCGCTAAAGCCACAGTCTTAGACTTGCGGACGACTTTCTTTCTATTCTTTTTAACTAATTGATTTATTGTTGGCATTATGTATTTTCTATAAAATAAAAGAGTCCAAAGACTCGTATGAACAATATACTACATACTCAAAAAAAATGCAAATCTATAATCCATACCCTGTGATCAGAGTAAAAAGGAAAGAAATAACCGGCCCTAAAAAGTCAGATAAGAAGAAAACAAATATCAAAAAGAAAACGAGAGAATATTGCTCAATGATATTAATCACATTCGCAAAAGAAGCTGGTAATAGAGCAAAAAGTATTTTAGATCCGTCGAGCGGAGGCACCGGTATGAGGTTAAATATTCCTAAAGCAAGATTAACGATAACAATACTAGAAAGTATAAAGCCTAATCCTTCATCAGGATAATAAGGGAAAACAAAACGCAAAACTAAACCGAAGAATATTGCGAGAACAAAATTAACAAATACTCCAGCCGAAGCTACAGCGAGAGTTCCTTTCTTTACATCATTAAAATTCCTCGGATCATAAGGGACTGGTTTTGCCCAACCAATCATAAAAGGAGATTTTGTAATAGCGAGAAGAGCTGGTAGTGCTATAGAACCGATAGGATCTAGGTGCGGAATAGGGTTTAAGGTAAGTCTACCTAAGTCTTTCGCAGTCCGATCTCCGAAATAAAGCGCAGCATAACCGTGCGCTACTTCGTGAAGCACTACAGAGAATATCAATATAGCTATATAAAAGATAATTTCTAACATAATTGAAACAAAAGCCAAAATATTGCTTTTTGTATAACTATATGATAACATAAAAACACTATGGCGAAAACATGCGCAATTACAAATAAAACAAGTGTTATGGGTGGAGGATACTCTAACCGTACTCGTGCGACAAAATTCAACCCGACTGGAAAAGTTCGCAAGAATATTAACCTGCAAACAAAGAAAATTTTTGTTCCTGAACTTAATAAATCTGTAAAAATTGAAGTAAGTACTCGTGGACTTAAAACTATCAAGAAAAACGGAGTCTACCCTACTCTCAAAAAAGCTGGATTGATCTAAATACAAAATTAAATAGCCCCGCCGTACGGCGGGGCTATTTTATTATTTATAAATTATAAAGACTAAAAATTATCTTCTATCTGGAACGAAAGTGAGTGCAGTTCCTTTAGAGTCTCCTCTACCAGTTCTACCAATACGGTGAACGTAGGTTTCGTAATTTTGAGGAATATCGTAGTTGATTACGTGAGAAACGTTTGGAATATCGAGACCTCTCGCAGCTACGTCAGTCGCAATTAATATATTTAATTTATCTTCTTTAAAAGCGTCCAAGGTTCGTATACGTTCACGACTTCTTTTATCCCCGTGAATAGCTCCAACCTTAAATCCTCTTTTACGTAATTCTTTTTCAAGTTCATCTACTGCGTATTTCATCTCTCTGAAAATTAAAACCTTATCTGATCCGTCTTTCTTCAAAACTTCATCTAAAATTTCTATTTTTTCTTCTTGATTCTTAATACGGATTACGTCTTGATCAACATTCTTTGAAGTCTCTCCAGAAATAACCGAAATAAAAGTAGGCTCTTTTAAGAATTTATCAGTAAGCTTTTTAATCTCAGGTGATAGGGTTGCTGAGAAGAATAGAGTTTGTCTATCAGTAGACATCTTCGAAAGAATAAAAACCATATCATTAATAAATCCCATATCAAGCATTCTATCTGCTTCATCTAGTACGACGGATTTATAGCCCGATAAATCTAAAATATTTCTCTTGATAAGGTCAGTAACGCGTCCTGGAGTTCCGATAACAAAAGAAACTCCTCTTTTGATTTCACCGATTTGTTTATTGATAGGCATACCTCCAACAACAGAAACTCCGTAAAGTCCTGAACCGCTAGCAAGCTTGCGAAGTTCGTCTTCGATTTGAATAGCGAGTTCACGAGTTGGAGCAAGGATTAAAACTTTTTCAGTTTTATCTTTCATAACCTTATCAACTAACGGAAGCAAGAAGGCTGCAGTTTTACCTGTACCTGTATTTGCAAGGCCGAAAACATCCTTCCCAGCTAAAACTGTCGGAATAGATTGATCTTGAATAGGACGAGGTGCAGTATAACCTGCTTTAGTTATATTTGCTTGCAATTTTTCATTAAAAGGAAAATCTAAAAAAGTATGTTTGGCAACATAAACCTTTTCTTTGACTAAGACAGCCTTTTGAATAAAGCGAGAGAAATCTATATTCTCTCCTCTTTGCTTTTTACCACCACTAGATTTGCGAGCTCCTCTACGTCCACCTCCAAAAGAAGGTCTACCGAAAGGTGCTTTTTTAGCTCCTCCAAAAGAAGAACTTTTACTAAAACTTTTTCGAGGCTGTTTACCAGCAAAACTTTTACGCGGACCAGACGAAGCTGATTTCGCGCCACTCGGACGCGCCGAGCCGAAACTACGTTTGTTAATCATATTTTTTTGTGTCATGGATATCAATCCCCTAGACACAAAAGCCTTAGATGATTTCCATAATCGTCAGTCTCATTATTATTAAGATTGTCTGCTCGTTTGCAGAACTGAGATTGATATTTAAATATTAGCATTATTACTTAACTTTGTCAAATTTGTGTAGTATTTTATTAAAAGTTAAAATAAGAGTATGAAAACTTATTTAGATATTGTTAATAATCTATTAGAAAATGGAGAAAAAGTTTCTACTCGCCAAGGGACTGATGCTTATACTATCGCTGGAGCATTTTTTGAACATGACATGTCAAAAGGATTCCCTTTACTAACAACAAAAAAAATTCCCTTTAGATTAGTAGCTTCAGAACTGGAATTTTTTATTAAGGGTATTACAGACAAACAATGGTTAATTAATGAGAATAATCACATTTGGGACGAATGGGCTAGCCCTAAAAAAGCTCCTTATGGACATGATGAAGAATCAAAAAAAAGAATGCTCGAAGAAAGAGATTTAGGTCCAATTTATGGTTTTCAATGGAGACATTTTAATGCAAAATATGAAAGTTATGACACTGATTATAAAGATAAAGGTATTGATCAGTTAAAAAAAATAGTAGAAACTTTAAAAACAAATCCGCGAGACAGAAGGATGATAGTAAATGCATGGAATCCATTACAACTAGATGAAATGGGGTTACCTCCTTGTCATTATTCTTTTCAAGTCACAACTATTAATGGAAAATTAAACTTAATGTGGAATCAGCGCTCTGTTGATACAATGCTTGGTTTACCTTTTAATATTGCTAGTTATGCTTTGCTTTTGCATTTGTTAGCAAAAGAGACAGGCCTCAAAGAAGGTAGATTAATCGGCTTTCTAGCAGATGTACATTTATTTGAAAATCATGTTGAAGGAGCAAGAGAACAAATATCAAGAGACCCTGACAAATATCCTTTACCTAAAATTGAAACAAAAAATTGGAAATCTATATTTGATTGGAAATATCAAGACACTGAAATTATTAATTATGAAAGTT
The DNA here is from genome assembly GCA_031972685.1 of Minisyncoccota bacterium. GTDB lineage: Bacteria > Patescibacteriota > Minisyncoccia > Phycocordibacterales > UBA9973 > UBA9973. The sequence continues at coordinate 74,127 of DALYEI010000001.1, forward strand.
ATCCTAAAATACCTTTTAAAATAGCAATCTAATGTTCTCACTTATCGTTGCAATCGGGAAAAATAATGAGCTTGGTAAAGATAATACTTTACTTTGGAATATGCCTGAGGATATGAAATATTTTCGTGAGACAACTCGCGGTCATAGCGTTATAATGGGACGTAAGACTTTTGAAAGTATTGGGCGTCCGTTACCAAATCGTAGGAATATAGTTATTACGCGTGATGTGAATTATACAAAAGAAGGTATTGAAATAGTACATTCTTTAGATGAGGCTTTGAAGATCTTTGAAAATAAAAACGAAGAAGTATTTATAATAGGCGGAGCAGAAATTTATAAGCAAGCGATAGAAAAAATAGATAAATTATATATAACAGAAATAGACGGTGAATTTCCCGAAGCTGATACCTTCTTCCCTATTATTGATAAAGAAATCTGGAAAGAAACAAAAAAAGAAAATCATACCAAAGACGAAACTAATCCTTATGATTATGCGTTTGTAATTTA
>DALYEI010000002.1:0-57326 GCA_031972685.1 Minisyncoccota bacterium
CTGACAAGGCTCATAAAGAATGGGTAGAAAAACAATATCAATTGTATAAAAAAGGAGCTTTAAAAGATGGTAATTTAGTGAAAGGTCCTGATGGTGGTATATATAAAATAGGATCTTTAGATAACAAAGTTTCAAAAAAAGATAACTCTTTAGAAGGGGGGGAGCAAAAAACTTCACTTAATATTTCTCAATTTTTTAAAACAGGGACTACTGAGTTTATTGATTCAGAAGCAAAGCAGAATGCAAAAGAATCACTTCGAGATTTTTTGAAAAATGCAGATTTAAAGAATTTTAAAATAAATGTTTTGGGAACTTATTCTGTAGATAGACCTTATGAGAATAATCAAGAGTTAGCAGAAGCTCGAAGAGATTTAGGTAATAAAATTTTATTAGAAGTTCTAAGAGAGAAATATTCACCAGAAGAAATAAGCAAGATTGTTATTGAAGCAGAAGCTAAAGGGAAAAGCTTGTTAGATAGTTTTACTCAAGATAAAATAGATGAAATGTCTCGTGGGGAAAAAGATGAAGCCATAAATCAAAATCAAGGTATTTCATTTAAGTTAGAGTTTATGAAAAAAAGAGAAATTAAAGAACTTGCATTTCAAAAAACCTTTAATAATTTAGAAGATTTTAATAATGTAAGAGCTGTAATTGTAGATAATTCTAATTCTATGAGAGAAGACGTAAATCAAGTTTCAGAATTTATTCAAAAAATTAATCTAGAAAATAAAAAATTAAATAAAGAAGTAATCGATATTTTTACAGTAGAAGGTAAAGATAAAGAAGCTCATTTAAATACCCTTAATTCTGTTCTTTCTAAAATAGAAAAAAGCTTAGATCAAAAAGAGATTGTTCTAATTACTGATGAGCCAGATAATGAATCAAAAGGAGAAGAATATAATAAAAAAATTGAGCAAATATTAAAAGATGCAAAAGAAAAAAATATAAAAATTGTTGTTAAAATTTTAAATTCAGCAGGAGGTACTCCTTTTAAGATTTTTGAATTAGATCAAAAGAATAAAGATACTTTATTAAGTAATTCTAAAGATGACGCTACTTGGTTTGCTTCGCTAGAAGATAGATCATAATTCCTACCCAAAAGTATTTTTTATTTGCTATAATATTTATATGCAAATAGATGAAGATCAATTAAAAAGATATATCTTGGAATCTAAACTCATTACTAAATCCGATTTAGAAGATATAGTAAAAAAATCAGAAGAAAAAAAGCAAAAGTGGACTGATTTGCTTTTGTCAGAAAATAAAATTTCCGAAGTAGATCTCAAAAGAATGGAAGCCTTTGTTTTAGGTATTCCTTTTGTGAATTTAGCAAAAGAAAAAATCAATGCCGAGATACTTTCTCTAATACCTGAACCTATAGCTCATAACTATAATATTATCGCTTATAATAAAAAGGAAAATGCGCTCGAAGTTGCAATGCTAGACGTAGACGACCTACCAGTTATTGATTTTATTAAAAAACGTTCAGGTCTCAAGATTTTGCCTAGACTTACCGATACGGCATCTATAAAATCTTCTTTAATTCAATATAAAAAGAGTCTTCAAGCCGAATTTGATAATATTATTCAAAAGGAATCAGTTTCTCTAAAAATTGCTAAGCAAGAAGGAGAGCATTCCGAAGCTGAACTTAAAGAACTCGCTGAAGATTTACCAGTAGTTAAAATCGTTGATTCGATTATTCTTCACGCGATTTTGCAAAACGTATCTGATATTCATATCGAACCAGGAGAAAATACTTTGACTGTTCGTTATCGTATCGATGGTATTTTGCATGATGCGATGGTACTCGACAAAAGTGCGGGTAACGGTATTACTGCTCGTATTAAAGTTTTATCAAATCTGAAACTCGATGAAAAAAGACTTCCTCAAGACGGACGTTTTAAGATTGAGCAAAATGGAGATAAGGTATCTTTTCGTGTTTCTACTTTACCTACTTTCTTTGGAGAGAAAACCGTTATTCGTATTTTGAAAGAAAATGCTCATGGTTTTTCACTCGAAGGTTTAGGTTTTCACGGTGAAGGTTTAGAACGCATTCATGAATCCTTAAAACAAAAAACAGGTATGGTTCTCGCTACTGGTCCGACAGGTTCGGGTAAAACTACTACGCTCTATACTATGCTCGATATTTTAAACAAACCAGAAGTGAATATTTCTACCGTCGAAGATCCAGTCGAATATCAAATGCCTCGCGTAAATCAAAGCCAAGTAAAGCCTGAAATTGGATTTTCTTTTGCATCTGGACTTCGTTCATTACTACGTCAGGATCCTGATATTGTGATGGTAGGAGAGATCCGTGATGGAGAGACTGCTTCGATTGCGGTAAATGCTTCGCTTACTGGGCACTTAGTACTTTCAACAATCCACACCAACTCCGCTGCCGGAGCTATCCCTCGTATGATTGATATGGGAGTTTTGCCGTTTTTGATAGTTTCAACTGTCAAAGTTATTATTGCGCAACGTTTAGTTCGTAGATTAACAAATACTAAAGAAAAATATTTCTTGTCTCCAGATCAACTTAAAAATCTAGCTAAGATTATAGACCTCGACCGTATGCTATCTATTTTGAAGCAAGAAAAATTAATTGAAGAAAAGGCTACTTGGAAAGAAATACCTTTTTATAAAGTACCTGATGATTCTAAAGCTGGAGATGGGTATAGTGGGCGTGTTGGTATTCATGAAGTTTTAAAAGTTACTCTTTCTATTCGTGAACTTATTTTGAAAAATGCATCTGGAGATGAAATCGAAGAGCAAGCTAAAAAAGAAGGTATGATTACTATGATAGAAGATGGAATCTTCCAAGCTGTTTTAGGAAATACTTCTATTGAAGAAGTCTTCCGTGTAGTTTCTGAATAATATGTTATTTAAATATAAAGCAAAAACAAAAACTGGAGAAATTATAGAAGGCACTATAGAAGCCTCTGATCGTTTTTCTGTATCTCGTGACCTAAGATCAAAGGGTAATAATCCTATTTCAATCACACAAGAAGGCGGGGTTTTTAATCTAGACAGTTTAATAGAGAAAATTTTTGGAAAAGTAAAATTATCTGAGTTAATTATTTTTACCCGTAACCTAAGTGGAATGCTTAAAGCTGGATTGCCTTTAGCTCGTGCTTTATCCGTAGTAGAAAAACAAACTAAAAATAAAACTTTTCAGAAAATTTTAGCTGATTTACAAAACGAGATTAATTCTGGAGGAACTTTTTCTAGTGGACTTACAAAATATCCAAAAGTTTTTTCAAAACTTTTTGTATCTATGGTCCGTGCAGGGGAAGAGTCTGGAAATTTATCTAATGCTTTACTCGAAGTTGGTATGAATTTAAATAAATCCTATACTCTAACTAAAAAGGTAAAAGGGGCAATGATTTATCCAGGTGTGATTTTAGGAGCTATGGTTATTATTGGAATTTTGCTTTTTGCTTTCGTGGTGCCGACTTTAGCGAAAACTTTCGTTGAACTTGGGGTTAAATTGCCAGCAACTACTAGGTTTATTATCGGTCTCGGGAATTTCTTTTCGAATTATTTAATCTTTGCTTTACTTTCAGTTTTCGCTATAGGTTTCGGAGGGTATATGCTTTTCAAAGCAAAATTTATGCAAAAGTATATTGATTTTGTTGTGATAAGGATTCCGGTTATTGGTACTATTGCTAAAGAAGTTAATACAGCTCGTACTGCGAGAACCTTATCTTCATTATTACTTTCTGGAGTTTCTATTACTCGCGCTATTGAGATTACCGAAGACGTTGTGCAAAATTCTTATTATAAAAAAATCTTAGAAGAAGCCAAAGATAAAGTTGAAAAGGGTTCACCTTTCTCTTCAGCTTTTACTGAAAATACTAAACTCTATCCTATTATGATGTCGGAAATGATTCAAGTAGGTGAGGAAACAGGTAAGCTTTCAGACATGCTTCTTGAAATTGCAAATTTTTATGAAGGAGAAATAGAAGAAAAAACTAAAAACCTTTCGACTATTATTGAACCAATCCTTATGATATTTATTGGAGGAGGAGTAGGTTTTTTTGCCCTTTCTATGATTACTCCACTTTATTCAGTTTTAAATAATATAGGTTAATATGAAAAACTTTTTTCAAAAAGGAATTAGTGCTATTGAGATTTTAGTTGTCGTTTCTATTATTGTGCTTTTGACTGTGATTATAATTCCAAATTTTAAAGATATGCGTAATTCGCAAATCTTACAAAACTCTACTTTAGATGTTTATAATGCTTTGAATAAAGCTCGTGCGAATTCTTTAGCGGGACTCAATTCGCAAAGTTATGGAGTGCATTTTTCTACTAATCAAGTTATAATTTTTGAAGGAACGGTTTATGATTCTGGAGCAGGTAGCAATGAAGTCATTGATTTAGATTCTCGGTCTAGTATCTCTAGTATTAGTCTATCCGGTGGGGGAAGTGATATTTATTTCAATCGTATTTACGGTAAGCCAAATAAAACAGGAACTTTGACTATCTCAGTTGGTTCATCTTCGAAAAATGTTTCAGTGGGGGCTTTGGGTAATATTAATATAGATTAAAATGTTTACAAAAAACAAAAAACAAAAAGGATTTATGATGGTAGAACTTATAGTGATTTCTGCTGTTTTGAGTATTATTGTAATTGCGGCTTCGTATGTAGCTAAAAAATCTATTGAAGTTTCTAGTCGTACTATTCATACTATGGAAGCGAGTTTCCTTTTAGAAGAAGGGGTTGAAGTAATGCGTATTTTACGTGATTCAAATTTTGATAATGTAGATCCGGCAATAGAAGGTTATAGTAATCAATATTTAACTTTAGTTAGTAATACTTGGTCTTTAGTTGATGCTCCGCAAACAAACGGTATTTTTACGAGAATTATAAATATTTATCCTGTATATCGTGATGCTACAACTTCAGATATTGTAACTTCGGGAGGGGTTTTAGATACTGGTACTAGTAAAATTACTGTAACTGTTTCTTGGTCCGAGGGAACTACAACCTTGAGTAAATCTTTAACATTTTATTTGAGTGATTTATTTTAAAATGCATAAATTTAAAATTCAAAAATTAAATAAAGGATTTTCTCTAATCGAAGTAGTATTTTATGTTTCTATATTTTTAATACTTTCTATCGTTACTATTGATGCTCTTATTGTAATTACTAAATCCTTTAAAACTACAAAAGTAAATATCGAACTTGCGCAAGGTGGTACTATTTTAGAAAAGATAGCTCGTGAGATAAAGCAAGCTGAGAGTGTAACTTTGGTTTCATCTAGCGATATTTCCATTAATACTTTTGATGAAGATGGTAATGCGAAAAATATTCGATATCTTTTATCTGGGAGCAATTTAGCTGTTTATGAAAACGGTAGTGGAACTTCTTCAGGAAATTTAAATCCTTCTAATATAAAAATTAATTCGATTTCTTTTACTGATTTGAATACTACTCTTTCAAATGCAATCCGTATTTCTATTACTATTGGTTCAAACCATTTTAATTCAACAAAAGAAGCTAACTATTATACAACGGTAGTTCTAAGAGGTGGATATTAATATTTATTAAAATATGAAGAATTATTTTTTACAACTTAAAAAACAAAATTATCAAAAAGGGCAAGCCTTGCTTATCTCTTTGGTATTTTTTACTTCTATATCTCTAGCTATGACTACGGGCTTAGTAGTTCCAACTGTTAAAGAATTTAAAATCGCAAACACAAGTATCAATAGTAAAAAATCTTATGCCTTGTCTGAGTCTGGAATAGAAGATGCTTTTTATAGGGTTAAAACAGGTAGAGATATAAGTGCAACTGAAGTTTTAACTTTAGATGGGAATACTGTTACTACTAGTATTTCTACACCAAGTGCAGACGAAAAATATATAGAATCAGTTGGAGATGTTGCTAATTCAGATAGAAAGCTTGCTTTGTCTCTTTCTACTGATACTGGTATTTCTTTTAATTATGGGGTGCAAGTAGGGGCTGGTGGACTTTATTTAGATAGTGGAGCTGTAAATGGAAATGTTTATGCTAATGGTCCTATTACTGCTTCCAGTTCCGGAAGTAATGCTATTACTGGAACTGCTATTTCAGCTAATAGTCCAAGTTCTACTACTAATCAGTCAAACGGTACTGGTACTCCAAGTAATAATATAAATTTTGGTAACAATAATTCTACTCAAGATATAGCTCAAAGTTTTCGTTTAACAGAAGAATTACCTTTAAATAAAGTCCAGTTTTATTTAAGTAGGACTTCAGGAACTGCACCATCTGATGCTACGGTAACTATTCGTAATGATAGTAGTGGCTCACCAGGGAGTACTATTTATGCTACAGGAACTTTAGCTGCATCAACTGTAACAACAACTCCTAGTTGGATTGATATTGCTTTTACTTCTAACCCTACTTTAAATACTGATACCCCTTACTGGGTAGTTATAGATGCTAGTACTAATGCTAGTAGGTATTATACAATAGGAGCAAATTTAAATACTTATAGTAATGGTTTAGGTAAGATAGGTAGAGTTGGAACTTCTTGGTCTGAAACTGCTTATGTGAATTTAGATTATTTTTTTAAAATTTATTTAGGCGGCTTGAATGGACGTATTCAGGGCGACGGTCAATGGACTCAACTTAGAATAGGTACAACTTCTGGTACAGCTCAAGCTAATACGGTTAATAATGTGCATGCGACAGGTAATATATATTGTCAAACAGGAACAGGTAATAATAAATCTTGTACTAGTCAAGCTGACCCTGTTTATATAGCTTTTCCTATTTCTGAAGCTAATATTGAAGCTTGGAAAACCGAAACCGAAGCCGGGGGGATTTTGACTGGTAATTATACTGTCGGTTGGGCTGGAGCAACTTTAGGTCCTAAAAAAATCGTAGGAGATCTTACTGTGTCTGGTGGAGGCACTCTTACTATTTCGGGAAATCTTTGGGTTACTGGGAATATAAATCTTTCTGGTGGAGGAAAAATAAAACTCGCTTCTTCTTATGGTACTGATGATGGAGTGATCGTAAATGATGGGACAGTATCTATTTCAGGAGGAGGTAGTGCTACAGGGTCTGGAACTACTGGAAGCTACTTAATGATATTAACTACTAATACCTCTACAGCCGCCGCCGCTTCTATTGCTGGAGGTGCAGGAGCTGTTATACTTTACGCTCCTTATGGAACTTTAACTGTGTCTGGTGGAGCTGCTTTGCGTGAAGCTGTTGCTTATAAGATGACGATTTCAGGAGGTTCTAGTATTACTTATGAAGCAGGATTAACTAACAATAATTTTTCTAGTGGGCCTTCAGGTACTTGGAATGTAACTTCTTGGTCTGAAACTGATTAATTTTTTGTGCTATAATGTTTTTATGTTAAATAAAAAAATTCTTATAGCAAACTTTAAAATGAATCCTCAAAATTCTAAAGAGGCTACGACTTTACTTAAAAATATTTTAAAAGATTTAAAAAATATTAAAAATACAGAAATAGTTTTTGCTCCGCCTTTTATTTATCTTGAAAATCTTAAAAAGATAATTAAAAAATACGGATTAGCTTCTCAAAATTTATTTTATCAAGATAATGGTGCTTATACTGGAGAGATTTCTTATAAAATGCTTGAAAATTTAGGAGTAAATTACGCTATTTTAGGACATTCAGAGAGGAGAGCTCTCGGAGAAGATAATAATTTTATAAATCAAAAATTAAAAGTTCTAACTAAAAGTAGTATTATACCGATACTTTGCATAGGAGAGAAAGTTAGAGATGATAATCACGAATACGTGAATTTTTTACAAAATCAAATCTTAGAATGTACCGAAGGTATAAACAAGAAGATTTTAGAGAAATTAATAATTGCTTATGAGCCAGTTTGGGCTATCGGTAAAGATGCAGATAGGGAAGCAACTCCGGAAGAATTTTTAGAAATTAAAATCTTAATTAAGAAAGTTCTCGCTCTTAAATTTGGCGTAAAGAATATAAATAATGTCAGAATAATTTACGGAGGTTCAGTAGATGATAAAAATATTTTTGGATTCTTAGAGAAAGGTGAGACTGACGGATTTTTAGTAGGTAGAGCAAGCCTCTATCCAAAGAAATTTATTAAAATTATAAATTACACAGAAAACCTTCCTAAAATGCACGCATAAAATTCTACTGAATTTTTGCTCTGCTCGGCCCAGTTGGCCTGTGCAAGGTATTTTATAAAGATTTTCTGTTTCATATTTATGCAAAGTATTAAAAAATTAAAAAATCTTAAAAACAAAAAAGTTATTGTTCGAGTTGATTTCAACGTACCTATAGAAAACGGAAAAGTAGTAGATAATTTTCGTATCAAAAAAGGTATACCTACTATTAAATATCTCGTAGATAAGGGGGCAAAAGTTCTTATACTTATGCATTTAGGCAAAGACGGTAATAGTGATATTAACCCTGTGATAAAAGAATTCTTTAAACTTTCTAAGATTAAGAAAGAACATATAGTATTTGCACCGAACGTTAGAGCCTTTCTTGGTGAAGAAAAGAATAAGACTGATCTCGCGAAAGACTTCGCAAGTTTAGGGGACTACTACGTGAATGATGCTTTTTCGGTTTCTCATCGTGCTCATACTTCGGTAGTTGGTATTCCTAAATATTTACCTTCTTATGCAGGACTTCAATTAGAAGAAGAAGTAAAGAATTTGAGTATTCCTTTTAAGAATAAAAAGAAACCTTTTTTATTTATTCTAGGAGGAGCGAAGTTCGGAACCAAAATTCCTTTAATTAAGAAATATTTAACTTCTGCGGACTTTGTATTTATTGGGGGAGCTTTGATGAATAATTTGATTAAAATGCTTGGCTATGAAGTTGGGTCTTCTTTGGTAGATGAAGATTCATACCTTGAAGTTAAAAGAATTTTGAATAATAAAAAGCTTATTTTGCCAATAGACGTTTTAGTTATCAATAAAGATAAATTAATTAATAAAAAATTAAATGAGATAAATAAAGACGATACTATTATTGATATCGGCAAAGATACGAGCCTACTTCTCAAAGAGAAAATTCAAAAATCTAAATTAATACTTTGGAACGGACCGCTTGGTAGGTACGAAGACAGGGGAGAGAAGCAAACTAAAGAGATTATTAAAACTATAGCTAAATTAAAAACTAAACCTATAAGTATTATAGGCGGAGGGGATACCGTAGCCTTAATTTCAGAAATGAAAATGGAAAAGAATTTCACCTTCGTTTCAACCGGCGGCGGCGCAACTTTAGACTTCCTCGCCAAAGGCACTTTGGTAGGAATCAAGGCTCTAAAATAAAACTATTTACAAATTTTGTAAATATACTAATATATATTTGAATACCGGCGACCCGCCGTTCAGGGTAAAAATCTTTTTAAAATGAAAAAATTTATAGCTGTAGTTTCGGTAATTATTATTGTATGTTGTATTTTTTATAGAAATAGAAATCAACAGCAAAAAGCAAAACACAAACCTCCTACATATGTTTATGTTAATGAACGTGTGTATTCTTACGGGAATGGAGTGTATTACTTTTCAGTAAATGAATTCGGACACACACTTTCTGAATTCATTTCAAAAAATGATTCTCTAAGGCTACAAAGCGTGGCCGGAGATGGAGCCTCTATGGGTGCCCATATTGGCTACTTCGTAATCTTTGAAAAAAAATAATAAAGTAAAGAAAAGAGGAGCGTAGTGAATATAATTCATTACGTTTTTTTATTTTGCTAGTGCGTTGATTATTTTATTTTTATTTTCTTCGAAGGCGTTGATGTCTCCTGGAACGTCAGCCCAGAGCCAGATATGTGCATGCGGAACTTCTTCACCGTAGATTTGACTACGGACTATATCAGCGCCTAAACCTTTTTTGAGAGCGAGAGCAAGTTTGCGAGTTATTTCAAAATATTCTCCAGCGTTAGGTACGTCCCAGACGAATCGATAATGAGCCTTAGGAATAACTTGAATATGGCCAGGAGCTAGAGGGTGAATATCTAAAAAGGCTAGAAAATTTTCATCTTCATAGACTTTATGACTCGGTATTCCTCCGGCGACTATTTTGCAAAAAATGCAATTCTTGTCCATAAGTAAATTATAGCATTATATGTTAAAATTGCATTTGTATATATGCACAGTGATTTCTTAAACCAAATTTTAATAAAGAGAGGATTAGAAGATAAAGAAGAAATAGAAAAATTTTTGAATCCAGACTATGATCGAGATATGCTTGATCCTTTTTTGATGCGAGACATGAAGAAATCTTGTGAAAGGATTTATAAGGCTATCAAAGAAAATCAGAAAATCGTTATTTATGCGGATTATGATTGCGACGGTATTCCGGGAGCTGTGATACTTTCGGATTTATTTAAGAAAATTAATTATCCTAATTTTGAAGTTTATATACCTGAGCGAAATTCTGAGGGTTATGGACTTAATATGGAAGCGATTGAAGATTTTCGAATTCGAGGAGTAAATTTAATTATTACTATAGATTTAGGTATTACTGCTATAGAAGAAGTATCTCTCGCTAACTCTTACGGTATCGACGTAGTTATCACTGATCATCACTTGCCTCGTCATAGCTTCGGTGAAGGGGGGATTGATTCTTTAGATTTGCCTAAAGCTTACGCAATCCTTAATCCTAAGGTTGATGAATATACTGAGAAAATGCTCTGTGGCTCGGGAGTTATTTTTAAACTAGTAGAAGGTTTTCTAAAAAGATATGGAGAAGAATTTGGAATTAATATTGGTTGGGAGAAATGGCTTCTTGATATGGCGGGACTTGCGACCCTATCCGATATGGTTCCGCTCGTAGGAGAGAATAGAACTATCGCTTACTACGGGATGAAAGTTTTGCATAAATCTCGTCGTCCAGGGTTACAACAACTTTTAAAAATTATGAAAATAGATCAGAAAACTTTATCGACTACTGACGTAACCTTTATGATAACTCCGCGTATTAATGCTGCTTCGCGTATGGATAGCCCGATGCGAGCTTTTGAGTTACTTGCAACTTCGGATGAGGTAGAAGGTGGAATGCTAGCAACTCATTTATCTAAAATCAACGATGAGCGTAAAAATATAGTTCTTCATATAATGAAAGAAGTTAAAAAGCATTTTGAAAAACGTGAAGATCTAAGGGATTTACCGGTAATAGTTATTGGTAATCCAGCTTGGAAAGTAGGAGTGCTCGGTATCGTCGCGGGAAAAGTAGTAGAAGAATACGATAAAGTAGTTTTTGTTTGGGGTAAAGATGAAAACGATATTATCAAAGGTTCTTGCCGAGCGAAAGAGGGTATTTCGATTGTAGAGCTTATGAGTAATACTAAAGAGCATTTCAAGGAATACGGAGGGCACGAGCTCGCTGGAGGATTCTCGGTAGAGCATGATAAAATTCATTTCTTAGAAGAAGCCTTAAATCAAAGCTATAAGGAAATCAAAGTTCTTAATAAAGAAGAGCCTCATCATATTGCTTACGATATGAAGCTCACTCTTAGAGACGTGAATATGAAAAACTGGCGAGAGTTAGATAAGATGGAGCCTTTTGGACTTGGGAATCCTATACCGGTTTTCCTTTTTGAAAATGTTAAAATTGAAAAAATCAAAAAGTTTGGTAAAAACGGTTCTGGTGAGCATTTAGAATTTACTTTTAGTGATAATACTAAAAGAGGAATGATCGCTATTTCGTTTTTTAGTGATGAGAACTCTTTTTCTCGTAAAATTATAGATGGTGGTATAGTAAACCTCCTCGCATCCTTCGACCTTTCTCGTTTCCGCGGCCGCGAAGAGCTAAGATTAAGAATTGTTGATATAATATAACTATGCAAAAGATTACAATTTATACCGACGGGGCGGCGAGGGGGAATCCGGGGCCTTGTGGTTGGGGAGTTTTGATTATTTTAGAAGGAAAAGAAATAGAGCTCGGAGGATACGGAGGAGAGAGAGGTACGAATAATCAGATGGAACTAACTGCGCCAATAGAAGCTTTGAAATATTTGAAAAGTCTCTCCGTTAGGCAAGGCCTAGCGATAGAAGAAGTAAAAATATATTCAGATTCGAAATACGTTATCAACGGTATTACAGATTGGGTTTTTAATTGGATAAAGAATAATTGGAAGAACGCAGCTAAAAAACCAGTTTTAAATAAAGAACTTTGGGTAGAGTTATATGAACTTAATCAAGAATTCAAACCTAAATGGGAATACGTAGCAGGGCATAGTGGGCACAAGGAGAACGATAGAGTAGACGAAATAGCGACAAGTTTCGCAGATCAAATACATATAGATTTAAAAAAATAATTTTAATTTATGTTAGATAGAATATTTTATTCTATAAGCTTAGGTTTTATTTCTGGAATATTTTTAAGTTCTATTTTTATTTTAAATATTTATTTAATTTTACTTTTGATATTTTTATCTTTAGTTTTTTTATTAGTATTTAAATATTTTATTTTTAATAAATGGGGCATAGTAGCCTCATTTTTCTTTTTATTTATATTTTTAGGAATTTCGTATTTTTCATTTTTTGAAAATAAGATTGTTTATGATTTAGATGATTCCTTAAATCAAAAAGTTTCTTTGAATGCGAAAATCGTAAATGATATAGAAGTTAGAGATTTAGATACGAGATTCATAGTTAAGGTTTCAGGTAAAAAATCTAAGATTTTAGTAAAGACTGAAAGCAAAAGTGAGTTTAATTACGGAGATATTGTTCTCATTGAAGGGAAATTAGAAAAGCCTCAAAACTTTATAACTGATAACGGTAAAGAATTTGATTATGTGAACTATCTTAAAAAGGACAAGGTTTTATACACTTTAAAAGTTGATAAAATCAAGATTTTAGAAAATAATCAAGGCAACCTTATCAAAAGCTTTCTATATAATATTAAAAATACTTTTTTAGCTAAGGTTAATAATTTGATTTTTCCTTACGAGTCGACTTTACTCGGCGGGTTAATCTTAGGAGAGAAATCTTCTTTCCCTGAGCATTTGCGAGAAGATTTTATTAAAACTGGGACGATTCATATCGTAGCTTTATCAGGGTATAACGTTACGATTATTTCGCAGTGGTTTATGAAATTACTTTATTTTTTACCTGCCTTGTTTGCTTTTTATGGAGGAATACTAGTGATTATTTTCTTCGTAATTATGACCGGAGGAGAAGCGACTGCGGTGCGGGCGGGGATTATGGCTATACTTGTACTCGTTGCTCGGAATCTAGGTAGACCTTATGATGTATTGCGAGCTATTCTGGTCACTATAGTTTTAATGCTTTTATTTAATCCGTATTTGCTTTATTTTGATGTATCTTTCCAACTTTCTTTTATTTCGACTATTGCAGTTATATTCCTAACTCCGAGAATAGAAAAGTATTTTCAATTTATTACTCCTTTTTTTAATCTGCGAGATATCGTATCAGTAACTTTTTCGGCATATATATTCGTATTGCCCTTCGTTTTATATAAAATGGGAAATTTATCTTTAGTTGCTTTACCCGCAAATATTTTAGTTTTACCCTTTATCCCTATCACTATGCTACTAGGATTTTTAAGTGGAGTTTTCGCTTTAGTCTCTTTTTATTTAGCTTTACCTTTTGCTTATATAACGCACCTTTTCTTGTATTATGAATTAAGTATTATTAAGCTTTTTGCCTCTCTACCTTTTTCTTCTTTCATTATTCCAAATTTTCCACTAATAATAACTATTTTAATTTACCTGTATTTTATATATTTTCTTTTTGGTACTGGAATTAAAGACTTTTTTAAAGAGAACTTTACTTAGTATGGAATTCGTGTTATTCTGTAGTTGAATATATTCAATCATTATAAAATTTTTTTCCCATGAAAAAAATACTTTCGTTCTTTAAACCGTTTTTTATTCTTTTTCGATTCTTAAGAATCAAAAAAAGAAAGATTATCCGTAACGTCGACGGAATTAAAAGTGGTTACGATCACTGGTTAGGAATTTAAAACGCTCGGAAAAATCATAAATGATTTTTCCGAGCAATTTTATTTTACAGCGTTTTTGAAATTATTTTCGATTTTTTCCCAATTTAAGTTTTCAAAAAAAGCATCTATGTATTTTTTCTTTTCAGAGGTAGGATAGTCGTATACGTAAGCATGCTCCCACATATCGATTCCGAGAACCATAGTAGTATTATTGAGTTGACCTAAGTGTTGCTCATCAATCCAAGAAGTCATTAATATATCTCGTTCGCTATTGTACCAAAGACTTGCCCAGCCGATACCTCTCGTAAGAGCGAGAGTTTTAAAGTCCTCCAAGAATTCTGCAAAGCTTCCGAAATCCTCTACTATTTTTTTATATAGATTACTTTCCATATTGATTTCACGAGGTCCATCGCTTAGAGAATCGAAATATAATTCGTGATTTTTCATACCGTTATATTCAAAAGAAAATCTTCGGTATAATTCGTTGATCACATACGGAGCAAAAGAATCTTCTGCTACGTAACCTCTATACTCTTTAATTTTTTCTAAAATAGTATTTGTATTTTTTACATATCCAGAATAGAGTTTTAAATGCTCTTCGATATTTTTAGCACTTATGCCTTTAAGTTCACCTATGTTAAATTGTTGTTCTTCGAATTTTTTCATATGCTAATATTATAGCATGAGAGAAAGTTTCCAAAAATACGGTTTGTTTTATCTAGCTATGTTTTTGGTAATTATTTTTATTCTAATTTTTGCTTTTAGTCTAGAGAATAAAAATAAAGATTTAACGTTTGCAATGCTCGATATTGGTCAAGGTGACGCTTTATTTATAAAGTCACCTACGGGAGTCGAAATACTTATAGATAGCGGAAGAGATAAAAGTGTTTTAAATGCTTTGCGAGAAGTTATGCCTTTTTGGGATCGGAGTATTGATATTGTGATTATGACGAATCCGGACTTAGATCATATCGGAGGATTTGAATATATTTTTGATTTATATAAAGTTGGTAAAGTTTTCGAGCCGGGTACTTATAATGATTCCGAAATTTATAAATTACTTGAAAAGAAAATGAAAGATAAAAATATCCCTCGTTATTTAGCTCGCAATGGTTTACGTATAGATATAGGTGACGGAGCTTATATAGATTTCCTTTTTCCTGATAGAGACGTAGCGACTTGGGATAATAATGACGGATCGATAATAGCGAGACTGATTTATGGTAATAATTCTTTTATGCTAACAGGGGACGCAAGTAGTAAGACTGAGAAAATTGTACTTGAGAAATATAATCCTAAAGTTTTAGAAAGTGTTTTTTTAAAAGTAGGTCACCACGGTTCTCGTACTTCTACGAGTTCGGAATTTTTAGAAATTGTTCGTCCTAAATATGCTTTAATATCTCTAGGTAAAGATAATAGATACGGGCACCCTCACAAAGAAATAATAGACCGTTTGAGGCTATTAAATATAGAGATTTTGCGTACTGATTTACTTGGGACAATAATACTTTCTTGTGATAAAATAGAATTATGCAAATTAAAATGAAAGATAAAAAAGTAGAAAAACTTATTAAACTCGAAGCTAAAAGGCAAGCAGAAGGATTAGAATTAATCCCTTCTGAAAATTACGTATCCGAAGATGTTCTTCTTGCCAACGGTTCTATTTTTACTAATAAATATTCCGAAGGTTACCCAGGACGACGTTATTACGGAGGGCAAGAATACACTGACGGAGTCGAAACTCTAGCGATAGAAAGAATCAAGAAACTTTTTAAATGTAAATTTGCAAACGTTCAAGCTCATTCTGGAGCGCCAGCGAATCTCGCAGTTTACTCTGCTTTGCTTTCTCCAGGGGATACAGTTCTCGGTATGGATCTCTCTCACGGAGGGCATTTAACTCATGGGCATCCGATGACTCTTCCTGCGAAGATTTATAAATTCGTAACTTATAAAATGAAAGATGCGGACACAGGGGAGATAGATTATGAAGATTTACGCAAGATGGCAAAAGAGCATAAACCGAAAATTATTCTTGCAGGATTCTCTGCTTATCCGAGAAATTTAAACTATAAAAAATTCGTTGATATTGCGCGCGAAGTCGGAGCGATAACTGTTGCAGATATGGCTCACATCGCCGGACTGATTGCAGGAGGAGCGCTTCGTAATCCATTCCTCGACGGTTTTGATATTATCACAAGTACAACTCATAAAACTCTAAGAGGTCCAAGAGGAGGAATTATTCTTACGAGAGATAACGAAGAAATAGCTAAGAAAATTGATAAAGCTATTTTCCCTGGAATTCAAGGTGGACCTCATATGCATATCATAGCCGCGAAAGCTGTAGCATTCGGAGAAGCCTTATCTCCGAAATTTAAAGTTTACGCAAAACAAGTTTTAAAAAATGCAAAAGCTATGGAGAAGGTTTTGAAGCGTGAAGGAATCCGTATGATAGGAGGAGGGACTGATAATCACCTAATCCTTGCTGACGTCTATGGATCACTTGGAGTTACCGGTAAAGAGGCTCAAACTGTCCTCGACGAAGTCGGCATAACTTTAAATATGAATTCTATTGCCGGGGATACTCGGAAACCTCTTGATCCGTCAGGTATACGTTTTGGAACTCCAGCGATAACCACTAGAGGATTTAAAGAGACTGATTGCGAACGCGTTGCAGAGCTTATGATAGAAACTCTAAAAAATAAAGCCACTTCAACTTCGCTCAGTGCAAGTAAAAAAATAAAAACTAAAATCAAAGCCGAAATCAAAAAGTTAGCCCTAAAGCATCCAATCCCTAAGAAGTTCGTATAAAGATATCAATATTATCAATGTATTGACATTGTAATTACATTAGATTAATATATAAATATGGCTATACAAAATACAACAATTCAAATACGCCTCGATGAAAAAACTAAAAAAAATGCTCAAAAGGCTTTCGAGTCATTAGGTTTAGATATTTCTTCAGGGATAAAAGTTTTTATCAATCAAGTTATTAAAGATCAAGCAATACCTTTTATAATTGCTCGCGACCCTAAAAAGATAAGAGCAAAATGGGACAAAGAAGTTGCTCATACTTTAAAATACGGTAAAAGTTATACTTCTATAGATAAAATGTTTGATGATATTTTAAAATAATTTTATGTATTCTGCTTTTTATACAAAAAGATTCAGTAAGTCTTTAAAGAAAATAGAAAAAGCAGGTTTTTATGATATTAATATTATTCGAGATTTTATTAAATTATTATCTAGTGGTAAGAAATTAGATTCAAAATATCGAGATCATAAACTAACAGGAGATTATGAAGGATATAGAGAATGCCATATAAAACCGGATTTACTTTTGATTTATCAAATTAAAGATAAAGAGTTGTTTTGGTCTTAATAGATATTGGTTCGCATAGTGAATTATTTTAAAATATGCGTTTTAAAAGAAATTCTGCTAAAGTATAAGTAATGATAGAAGTTGAAAAAAAGTTTATACCGACGGTTGAGAATTTAGAAATTCTTTTAAAAGATGTGGAATTTTTAGGTGAAGTTGTAAATCATGATATTGCATATGATTATCCTGATTTAAGATTCTTGAAAGCAGGTAATATTGTTTTGCGTAATAGGAATGGAAATTTTGAATTAAAAATAAGACAAGCCCAAGGTATAAATATAGAGATTGAAGATAGAAAAGAAATAGAAAAATATTTTAACACTTTTAATTTAGAAGAATTTATAAACAAAAATTTAATAATTGCTATAGAGTATAAAACAATAAGAAAGAAATATAAAAAAGACGGCTTCATTATTGATATCGACGAGATGGAGTTTGGATATAAGGTAGGGGAGATTGAGCTTATGGTAGATAAAGAAGAAGATGTAAAAAATGCCGAAGAAAAAATTTATCAATTTGCATTAAGTAATAAATTAGAACTAAAATCAAATTTTTCTAAAAAAAGAGAATATTTAAAAAAATTTAAACCAGATTTATACAAAGAAATTTATGAAAAAAATTAAAGGGAAATTGATAGTTATAGACGGTACGGACGGAAGCGGGAAGGCGACTCAGGTAGAGCTTTTAGCTAAACGGTTAAAAGCTGAAGGTAAAAAGGTGGCCTTAGTGGACTTTCCAGAATATTATAAGAATTTCTTTGGGAAATTTATTGGGCATTGTTTATCTGAGCAGTATTATAATTTTATTAATGTGCATCCGAAAATTGCTTCGGTGATTTACGCAGCTGATCGTTTTGAATCCAGCAAAGAGATAAATAATTATTTAGAGAAAGGGTATATCGTCCTCGCGAATCGTTACGTATCTGCAAATCAGATTCATCAAGGAGGGAAAATCAAAAGTGCGAAAAAGAGAGCGGAATTTATAAAATGGTTAGATGAGATGGAATACGGAGTTTTTAAGATTCCTAAACCTAATCTAGTTTTATATTTATCTGTGCCACTTGATTTGTCTTTAAAAATGATGAAAGAAAGAAATAAGAATTCTAAGAGGAATTATGTAGGGAATAAGAAAGACGTTCACGAAGTAGATACTGATTTTCAGAAAAATTCTCGTGCGAGCGCACTTTGGCTCTCTAGTTATCTCAAAAATTTTATTAAAATAGATTGTAGTGATAAAAAGGGAATTAAAACTCGCGAAGACATTCACGAAGAAGTTTATAAATTAGTAAAGAAAGTAGTTAAATAAATTATGAAAATTCCAATAGTAAATGAACAGGATGAGATAATAGGATATAAAGAAAGAGAAGAAACTACTCCTAAAGATATTCGTCGAATCGTTGGTCTCGATGTGTTAAATGAAAAAGGAGAAGTTCTCGTAGCTAAAAGGAATCTAGACAAAAAAATAGATCCAAATCTTTGGGGCCCTTCTGTTGCTGGAACTGTCGATGAAGGTTTTAATTATGATGAAACAGTTTTAAAAGAAGCCGAAGAAGAAATTGGTCTTTTTGATGTTAAACCAGTATTTTTAAAAAAATATTTTTATGAAACTCCTAAATCTAGACGTTGGTGTCAGAGATATTATGTGATTATAAATAGTAAAGAAAGAGAATTAAAAAGACAAGAATCAGAAGTTGCTGAATTAAAGTGGGTAAGTATAGAAGATTTAGAAAAATGGTGGAAAGAAAAACCAGAAGAATTTATACCAAGTTTTGAAAGAACACTTGATTTTATTAAAGAAGTTTATAAAAAAGAATTTTAATTTAAAATTTCTTTAATTTGTGTTATTGTAAGGGTATGCAAGTTAAGATCAAAAGAATAGATAAAAGTTTACCGATGCCGGAATATCAGACTAGCGGAGCTGTGGCTTTTGATTTATACTCTCGTTTGGATTTTGTTATTAAACCTAAAACTTTAGAGAGATTGCCTACCAACGTAATAATCGCGATACCGAAAGGTTATATGCTTGAGATTAAAGACCGTTCTAGTACTTTGAAGAAAAAGGGGCTGCTTGTTAGTACTGGATATATTGATAATGATTATTGCGGAGAAAACGATGAGATACTTTTGCAAGTTTATAATATTACTGACTCTGATGTAGTTGTTGAAAAAGGAGAACGTTTAGGTCAGGGAGCTTTTGTGAGAGTAGATATAGGAGAATGGGAAGAAGTTGAAAATATGAGCGAGCAAAGTCGAGGAGGATTTGGAAGTACAGGACATAAATAAAATGGAAATAAAAACAAGAATTGAAAATCTAATAAAAGAAGCATTAAAAAAACTCGAGATAAATAGTGAGGCTTATTTTTCTGTGGAGCATCCAGCGGATCTTAAAATGGGGGATTATTCGACGAACGTCGCTATGGTTTATGCGAAGAATTTGAAAATGAATCCGAAAGATTTAGCAGAGAAGATAGTGAATCAAATTAAAAACCCCCAAGCCCCCTTATCAGGTGGTCAAGACTCCTCCTTGATAAGGGAGGATACAGGAGGGTTTATACAGGAAATTCAAATTGCAGGTGCAGGTTTTATTAATTTTTATTTATCAAAAGAATATTTTTATAAAAAGTTAAATAATATTTTAGAACTTGGTTCTAATTATGGAAGAAATAATATTCATAAAAATAAAAAGATTCTTATTGAGCATTCAAGTCCAAATCTTTTCAAACCTTTTCATATTGGGCATGTTATGAATAATACTATAGGAGAATCTATAACTCGTTTTGCAAGATTTTCTGGAGCAGAAGTTGTAGAGATTTCATATCCTTCTGACGTTTCTTTTGGTATTGGGAAAGCTGTTTGGGCTTTATTAGAAGATGGGTTAGAAGTATTAAATAACTTACCTAATGAAGCTTCGCAGTTAGCTTATCTTGGAGATTGTTATGTGAAAGGCAATAAAGCTTTAGTTGAAGATCCTAGTTTGGAAACGAGAATGCGTGAAATTACAAAGTTGATTTATGATCAAACTCCTAGTAAAGAATTAGAAGCATACAATATAGGTAAAAAGATTAATTTAGAATATTTTAAAATGATGACCAAGAAACTTGGTTCTCTGTTTGATGCTTTTATTTTTGAAAGCGAAGCTGGGAAAGAAGGGGAAAAATTAGTTAGAGAAAATACTCCTAATATTTTTACAGAATCAGAAGGCGCGACGATATATAAAGGAGAACAAGACGGGCTTCATACTAGAGTTTTCATAAACAAAGAAGGATATCCAACTTATGAAGCTAAAGACGTAGGACTTTTATTTTTAAAATTCTCTCGTTATAATCCTGATTTATCTATATTTATCACAGACCACGAACAGTCAGAATATTTTAAAGTTGTAGTTTCGGCTGCTGGAAAGATAAATAAAGAATGGAAAGAAAAAACTATTCACAGAACTCACGGCAGAATGAGCTTTAAGGGACAGAAGATGTCTTCTCGTTTAGGAGGAGTTCCACTTGCTAGTGATTTAATAGAAGTTCTTTTAGCAGAGATAGAAGAACTTAAAAAAAATAAAGAAGAAGTAGATATTAAAGAAGATAGGGAAGCTGTAGCTATCTCGGCTTTGAAATTTGCTATTCTTAAAAGCGTAGCTGGTAAGAATATTAATTTTGATCCAGAAACTTCGTTATCTTTTGAAGGGGATTCAGGTCCTTATCTTCAGTATTCTACTGTGCGAGCGAACTCTGTTTTAGAGAAAGTTTCAAATGTTCAGTCTGATTTTTCTATTAAAAATGAAATTACTGAAGTAGAAAAATATTTAGATAGATTTGAGGAAGTTGTAGCTAAATGTATTAATGTTTGGGAGCCTCATCATATGGTAGATTATTTACTTGACTTGGCTCAAAGATTTAATTCTTGGTATGCGAAAGTAAAGATTATTGATGAAACTAATAAAGATATGGCTTATAACTTAGCTATTGTGAAAGCGTTTCATTCAACTATGCAAAACGGACTTTACCTCCTAGGTATTGAAAGTCCAGAGAAGATGTAATTGACATTTTTTCTTATTCTGATATCTTTAAAATGAAATTTGAATTGCGTCTAATTGCTACCAATGCTGTGAGGTGACGATTAAGTTCGTAAATTGGGTTAATCCCTGTTCTTTATTAAGCGATTTAGTTTGATTAATGAGACTGCCACATTTTTTTGTGTGAGGAAGGAGGGAAAGCAAAGAAACAAACAATTTCTACCTGCCGAACTAGGTTCGGCAGGTTTTTAATTTGGTTTACAAAAATCTAACTTTTGGTATTATAAAGATAAGCTATGAAAGAGCAATCACTCTTTCGCTCTGTCAGTCTCGAATGACGGGGCAAGCTAGGGAAGAACACTTCGACTTCGCTCAGTGCAAGACGAAATTAGTAGAACCCTATAAATGAGAAGTCCTTCTCTGCTAAAGCTATGAAGGATTAAAACCAAGGTGGTACCACGGGGAAACTCGTCCTTGAATTATAACTTTATGTTGTAATTTGAGGACGAGTTTTTTTATTAATTATTTTTTAAAATATGGAAAAAGAAAATCAAAAAAGTGAAAGTGCATTACGTGAAGAAAAGGTTTTAGAATTTTGGAATGAAAATAAAATCTTCCAAAAATCTATGGATGAGAGAGAAGGGGGGAAAGAATTTGTCTTCTACGAAGGGCCTCCGACTGCCAACGGTAAACCCGGAATTCATCACCTCGAAGCTCGCGCTTTTAAAGACGTGATCCCTCGTTATAAAACTATGCGTGGTTTTCACGTGCGTCGTAAAGGAGGTTGGGATACGCACGGACTCCCAGTCGAACTTCAAGTAGAGAAAAAATTAGGACTTAATTCTAAAAAGGCTATCGAAGAATACGGTATAGCGAAATTTAATCGTGAATGTAAAGAAAATGTTTGGGAGTATTTAGAATTTTGGAATAATTTTACCGAACGTATTGGATACTGGGTAGATCAAAAAAATCCTTATGTTACTTATGAGAATAATTATATTGAATCTCTTTGGTCTGTAGTTAAAAAAATAGATGATCAAAAATTAATTTATAAGGATTATAAAATCGTGCCTTGGTGTCCACGTTGCGGAACGACTTTATCTTCGCACGAGTTAGCGCAAGGTTACGAAGATGTGAAGGATTTATCTTTATATGTGAAGTTTCGTGTAGTTTCTTCGCCTGATGCTTTTCCTCAGGTCCTCGGGTCGCAGGCTCAACCAGACCATTCAGAAAAGCATGCAGGCTCAGAAACTTTCATTCTCGCTTGGACTACTACACCTTGGACCCTGCCTGGTAACGTCGCTCTCGCAGTCGGGGAAGATATTGAGTATGTAGAGGTTATTGCTTTAGACTGTGGAAATAAATATATTTTTGCTAAAGAATTATTTAATAAAATAAAAGAAAAATTTACTTCAGAGATTGAGTTAGTTTCTGAATTTAAAGGCTCAGAATTAATCGGCTTAGAATACGAACCGCTTTTCCCTTATTTAGAAAATACAATTTCCGAAAGCGAAAAACCTAAATTAGAAAATGCTTTTAAGGTTTATCCTGCAGACTTCGTAACTACGGAAGACGGTACGGGGATAGTGCATACTGCGGTGATGTACGGAGCAGACGATTTTGAGTTGGGTAATAAGGTTGGATTGCCGAAGCATCATTTAGTAAATCTCGAAGGTAAATTTATCTCTGGTACGGATTTCTTAGAAGGACGCTTTGTGAAAGAAAAAGACGGCGGAGAAGTTAATGGTTTGGGTAAGCCGACTTTAGACGTAGATATTATTAAATATTTACAAGAGAAAAATTTATTCTTCCATAAAGAACTTTATGAGCACTCATATCCTCATTGCTGGCGTTGCAAAACTGCTTTGATTTATTATGCACGCGATTCTTGGTATATCCGTATGTCGAGTCCAGAGATTAAAGATAAAATGATCGAAGAGAATAAAAGTATTAATTGGGAGCCTAGTCATATCCGCGAAGGGCGTTTTGGAGAATGGCTATCAGGTATTAAAGACTGGGCTATCTCTCGCGAGAGATATTGGGGAACACCCTTACCTATATGGGTTGCCGAAGATAAGGAAATGCTCGTAGTAGATAGTATTGCAATGCTGAAAAATTATTCTAAAAAAAGTAATAATAAATATTTCGTAATGCGTCACGGTCAAACTAAAAATAATACTAAAAACTTAGTAAGCACTAAAATAGAAAAAGGTAGTCATCTTACGGATTTAGGTAAAGAGAATACGAAAATTTCTGCAGAATCTTTAAAAGATAAAAATATAGATTTTATAATTTCTTCACCTTTTACTCGCACCTTAGAAACTTCAAAAATAATTACTGAAGTTTTAGGTATGTCCGAAGATAAAATACTGACTGATGCAAGGTTAGGGGAGATGCAAGTATTGTCTTATGAAGGTAAAAATTGGGACGAATATCATAAAGATTTTCCGAAGACTGTAGAGAATTTTGATAAGAAAAAAGAAGGAGATGAATCTTATCGTGACGTGCAAAAACGAGTGATGAATTTCCTTTTTGAAATAGAAGAGAAATATAAAGATAAAAATATTCTAATCGTGACTCACGGAGGTCCGGCTTGGCTTATGTCTTCAGGATCAGAGATGTTAAGTGTGGAAAGTACTTTAGAAATTATTTCTGATAAAAAAGATTTTCATTATCTTGATAATTCTGAATTTTTAGAATTACCTTTCTTTAAATATCCTCATGATGAGAATTTTATTTTAGATTTACATCGTCCGTATATTGATGAAGTAGTTTTAGAGAAAAATGGTAAAGAATTCATTCGCACTAAAGAAGTTATGGATGTTTGGTTTGATTCGGGAGCTATGCCTTTTGCTCAAGATCATTATCCTTTCGAAAATAAAGAATTTATAGATGGTGCAGGCTATCCAGCTGACTTTATTTCTGAAGCTATTGATCAAACTCGTGGCTGGTTCTATACGCTTCATGCTGTGGGAACTTTGATGGGTCGCGGTAAGGCTTATAAGAACGTTATTTGCTTAGGGCATTTACTAGATGCTAAAGGTAAAAAGATGAGTAAATCTCAAGGTAATATCGTTGAGCCCTTAAGTATGATAGCTAAATACGGAGTAGATACACTTCGCCTTTGGATGTATAGCGTGAATCAACCAGGGGAGAGTAAAAACTTTGATGAGAAAACTGTAGCGATACTACACAGTCAGGTTTTTGGTCTGCTTTATAACGTGCTCGCTTTTTATGAACTTTATCGAGATCGTGAATTAGAAACTAAAGAATTAGTAAAAAGTAAAAATATTTTAGATACTTGGATTTTGGCAAAGTTAAGTGAACTTGTAGAAGGAGTAACGAAAAACCTTGACACTTATAAAGTTTTAGAACCTACTCGTGCGATTCGTGATTTTATTGGAGATCTTTCTACTTGGTATTTACGTCGTTCACGTGAACGTATTAAAGAAGGGGAAAGTGAAGCAAAGCAAACTTTGTATTTTGTATTAAAAAATCTTGCGAAAGTTATGGCACCGTTTGCACCCTTTTCTGCAGAAGATATTTGGTTAAAACTTAGGCTGGAGAATGATAAAGAAAGCGTGCATTTGAGTGATTGGCCTAATGTCGCTGAGGATTTGCGGGACACGCCAGAGGTTGTAGAGAAAATGCAAAAAGTTCGTGATTTAGTTTCTACTGGTCTTCAAATTCGTCAAAAGAATAATCTGCCAGTGCGTCAGCCGCTTACTTCTTTCACTATAAATCTATCTGATTTAAATCAAGATTATGTAGAAATTATTAAAGATGAATTGAATGTAAAAGAAGTTTTATCTGGTGAAGAAGTCAAGATTGATACGAATCTTACCGAAGAATTGAAACAAGAAGGAAATTATCGTGAATTTTTACGTTCTGTGCAAGATTTGCGCAAGAAAGACGGCTTGATTCCTAGTGATATGATAACTTTATTTATTGAAACTAATGAAGAAGGTCAAACTTTGATTAATAAATTTGAAACTGAATTTAAAAAAGTTGCTGGAATTAGTGAAATTAAATTTACTGAAAATGAAGGGGTAGAAGTAAAAGTAGGGGAATTAGTATTTAAAATCAAAATACAAAAATAATATGCGAAATATTTTAAAAATTTACGAACATTATAAAATAATGCCGAATCTGAGCTTGCATCAATTACGAGTTGCGAGCGTAATATATTTAATTTACAAAAATTCAACTCTAAAAATAGATGAAAATATCGCGATTCAATCTGGATTACTGCACGATATGGGCAATATTGTGAAATTTGATTTAAATTATTACCCAGAATTCAATCAACCTTTAGGCTTAGCATATTGGCAAAATATTCAAAAAGAATTTAAAGAAAAATACGGTAACGATGAACACGAAGCAACTCAAAAGATTTTAGAAGAATTAGGAATTGATAAAAGAGTTATAGAGATTGATAGTAAAATGATTTTTGGTAATTTATGTATTGATAAAGATAGTAATGATTGGGAATTAAAGTTACTTCATTATGCTGATATGCGAGTTGGACCTTTTGGAATTCTATCTTATGAAGATCGGATGGAAGATGCGAGAAAAAGATATGAAAAAAAACTTGATGATGAAATGACTCGAGAAAAAGACAGGAGAGAAATATTGCTTGCTTGTGGTAAAGATATCGAGCGCCAAATCTTTGAAAATTGTTCTATAAAACCTGAGGATATTAACGACGACTCAATAGCGCCTATAATCGAAGAATTAAAAGGATTTATGATAAAATAAGAGTATGAAAAAAGTTTACTTAATTCATGGATATGAAGGAGAGCCTAATGGAGGATGGAGACCTTGGTTAATGGGAAAGCTTGCAAAAGATAATATTTGGGCTTGCGCTCTTGCTATGCCAATGGCTGGTAGTCCAAAAAAAGAACAGTGGGTAAAAAAAATACAAGAAGAAATAGGAGAGCCTCATGAAGAAATATTTCTAGTCGGGCATTCTTTAGGTGTTCCTGCTATTTTAAATTTTTTAGAAAGTCTACCAAGCGGAAGTAAAATAGGTGGAGCAGTTCTTGTATCTGGGATTATTCATGTTATTCCTGACAAAGAACGTTACTTACCAATAAATCATTTTTTTGATAAAGATTTTAAATATCAATACATCAAAGATAGATGTAAAAATTTTGTTATTATTCATGCAAAAAATGATGAAAATGTTCCTTATCAGCAGGCTGTTGATTTGTCAGAATCTTTGTTGGTGAAATTAATCACATTAGAAGAAGGTGGTCACCTTAATGCTTCATCAGGGTGCTATGAACTACCAGAAGCATTAGAAGAATTAAAAAAGATGATGAATTAAATTATGAAAACTATTTTAGTTGATGCGGTCTATACATTTATTATAAAAAATTCTAATAATGAATTTGAAATTTTTCAAGAAATGTTTGAATTACTTGAACAATACCCAAATCAAAAACTTGTTTTAACAAATGCTTCTGATGATAAATTTGAATTATATAAATTAAATGAGTTACCTTATAATTTTTTTACGCTAAAACATAACCCAGAAAAAACAAATCCAGAATATTTTAAGATTTTATTAAATACTTATAATTTAAAAGCAGAAGATGTGATTTATTTTGAACACAGTATAGAGGCTGTAAAAAGCGCAGAATCAGTAAGAATTAAATCATATTTTTATGATGAAAATAAAAAAGATTTAGTAGGTTTAAAAAATTTTCTAGATACTAATTTAAACTAAATGCATCATATTTATCATACTGAGGGGATAATATAAAAAACATGGAAAACTTTAAGAAAATTGAAAGCAAAACTTTAGAAGAGCATAAAAATGAACTTGAAAGACAATTTCATATTTTTAAACTTTCTTACATTGAAAGACTTTATGATAAAAAAATTCCACCTCTTGAAGAAAGTTTTATTGATATTAAATATGGTGAAAATGATGAAATAATTGAAAAAGAAATTAAAATAAATACTGATGATTTTAATATGCTTCTCGGTAGATATACTGATATTTTAAGATCATTTGTTATTGCACATAAAAAAATAGAGAATCCGGATTCTAGGGTAGGTTGGACTGATGAAGAATACGATGCTATTTCAAAAATATATATTGAAAAGATTAAAGAATTTTATCGTGTCGATAAAACAAAATGGATTGAAAATACTATGCTTTTATTGGATGAAATGAATAATAAATTAAAAAATGAAAAAATAGAAAATCTTTTAGATAATGATAGATCAGGCCTAATTTCAACAGAAATTATTACAGATCAAAGATTAGAAAATATTTTAAAAAACACCAATATACCTTTTAACAAATATGATAAATACTTAGAATTACATTTAAGACCACTAGTTGAATTACAATATGGAAAATCAGAAGTAAATATTTTTTCCGAAGATTCCTTAAAACAATTAGCATTAGATATAGTTGATAAATATCGAGAAGTAAAAGGAATAATCGGACAGTCTTGGATTTTAGATACTCCTATTGCTGAAAGAATTGGGTTTAAGCAGTTGAAAAAAACAATAAGTATGACTCCATCATTTTGGGGCCAATTTCAAGATGCAAAAGGGCAGTTAGTTAAAGAAAGAATTAATAAATTACTCGAAACAGGTAAACCACCTTATATGGTGGTTATGGGTATTATTGATGTCATTGATTTTTTGAAAAAATATTTACCAAATGAAAGAAAAGGAGAAGTTATTTTAAAAGAAAAAAATGAAGATTTCGATTATAAATCTTTTAATGATGCTAATATAAAAGGAAATCTAATGCGTTGGGATGATATGTCTTTAAGTGAAGTAGAGAACTATATTGAAAGTAATAAGTTTTTAAAAATGTTTTTTGAAACAGAGGAAGGTAAAAATTCAAAAGATTTATTTATAAAACTTAAAAAAGAAAATATAAAATTAGAAAACTTAAGATCAAATCAAGAATGGCAAGATTATGCTCAAAAATTTAATAAATTTATCGATTCTTTAATGTTTAAAGAAAAGAAAGTTTTTATAGAATAAAATATGCATCACATTTATCATACTGAGGGGATAATATTGGGAAGTAAAAATTTCAAAGAAGCGAATAAGTATTTTTATATTTTAACGAAAGATTTAGGTTTAGTTTATGCTGAAGCGCAAGGGATCAGGAAACTTTCTTCAAAACTCCGCTACGTTTTGCAAGATTTTAATTATGTAAAATTAGACTTTGTGCAGAGGAAAAATATTTGGCGAATTACGAATGCAATCAAAACTAATGAATTAGAATTATTAAATAAAGATTTTTATAAATTAAAAATCGTAGCAAATATTTCCAAACTTTTACTCCGACTACTTCCAGGGATAGAACCTAACCCGACTTTATTTAAAGAAGTTTTAGATGGATTTTTCTTGCTTGAAGGGAATAATTCGAAAGAAGAATTAAAAAATATAGAAATAGTTTTAGTGCTTCGTATATTAAGTAATCTCGGATATATCGGAGAGAATTTTGAAGATTTAACTCGATCTCCTTTTGAAAATGAATTGTTAGCTACTTTGTCTTTGAATAAGGTAAAGATAATCAAAGAAATCAACAAGGCTCTTCGCGAAAGTCAACTTTGATTATGGTATAATATTTTTATGGACGATGATAAAGAGAAACTTAATGAAGTTGAAGATTTAAAGAAAAAACTTTTTAGTACTAGTTATAAAACTCGTATCGAAGATCGAGAAGGTTTTCATTATATTCATCGTGAGAAAATTCCTGAAACTTGGAATGAAAATGATTTGAATAATAATAAAAATACCGTTAAGAAAAATCCAATTTTTCAAAACTTCTTTATTTTTTCTTTTATTGTTTTTTTGGGTGCTGTCGGATATTTACTTTTTAATTTTTTTATTAAAGGGAATGACGTTTCCAATGAAAATATTGAAATTGCAGTTTTCGGTAATACTTTTACCGGAGGAGGGGAAGAGCTTCCTTTGATAGTAGAAATCACAAATAAAAACAGCCTGCCTCTGGAATTAGCTGACCTGGTTATAGAATATCCGAAAGGTTCAGCCGTAGATAATACCGGTGAAGAAATCGCTCGTTTGCGTCAATCTCTCGGAGTAGTAAAAGCTGGTGAAGTAAAGAGTGAGACTATTAAAGTATCTTTATTTGGAGAGACTGGTTCTATTCACCAAATAAAGATTGCTCTTGAATATCGTCTCGAAGGTTCAAATGCTATCTTTGTAAAAGATAAATTATATGAAGTTACTATAAATTCGACTCCTGTTAACCTTTCTATTCTTGCGCCAATTGATACAACTCCAGAGCAAGAATTTATTTTAAATGTTAAGGCGACCTTAAATGAAACTAAAGAAGTCCCAAACAATTTGAGCTTAAAATTAGATTATCCTTTTGGTTTTGAATTTATTTCTGCAAATCCTTCTCCAGAAGTAGGTAACAATATTTGGGATCTAGTAGGATTAAAACCAGGAGAAGAATTTAACGTTGAGATTAAGGGTAGAATGATAGACGTTTTTGAAGGTGAAGAGAAAATTTTCCATGCGTCTGCGGGACCCGAGAAAAGAAATGATAAATCTGAATTAGGTGTTATATTTAATTCTTTTAGACATAGTCTTTTTATTAAAAAACCTTTCATTGAAACTAAATTATTTGTAAATAGTGAGTATAAAAGAGAATACGCTATTTCTACTAAGTCTGCTATTATCGGAGTTATAGAATGGACAAATAATTTAAATACAGAAGTAACCGATTTAGAAATTACTGCAAAATTTGCAGGTAACGCTTATAATCCTCGTAATGTCAAAGTTGATCCTGGATTTTTTGATTCTAAAAGTAATACTATAATTTGGGATAAAAATATCGACGAACAATTTAATTCTATCCCTCCAGGCAAAAGTGGAGTAATTTCATTTACTCTTTCTCCAACCTCAGTTTTCGGAGCGAATGGTAATATGCTCGTTGATCCTAAGATTGATATAGAACTTTATGTGAAAGGTAAGCAAACCGAAGCCGGAGCAACTCTCAAAAATTTAGATCTTATAGAAAATAAAACTATTAAAATAATTTCGGATCTATCTTTGCTATCTAAATCAAGTTACGCTGGATTACCTTTCAAAAATACTGGCCCGTACCCTCCAAAACCAGAAGAAGAAACAACTTATACTGTTACTTTTAGTGTAGCTAATACAACTAACAATATTTCGAAAGCCAAGTTAGTTACTACTTTACCTCCCCGTGTTACTTATAAAAATTTAATTTCTCCAAAAGATGAAAAGCTTACCTTCGATCCCAATACTAGAGAATTAATTTGGGATATTGGTACTATTCCTCGGGAGACTGGACTTTCTGGTCCTAAAAAAGAAGTTTCTTTTCAAGTCTCTTATACTCCCTCACTTTCTGAAATCGGACTTAATCCGACTTTAGTTAATAAGAGTACTTTGACTGGACGAGATGATTTTGCTAATGTGGATTTAAGGGTGGAAAGACCTATTATCCAAATTGGTGAAAGTATTAAAGAATAATTTATATAAATATGGAAAATAATAATAAAAATGATAAAGATTTAATGGATAAAATAGTTAGTCTTTGTAAGAGGAGGGGTTTTATTTTTGCTGGTAGTGATATTTACGGAGGTTTTGCTGGTACTTATGATTGGGGACATCTTGGCGTAGCTTTGAAGAGAAATATTACTGATATGTGGGATAAAGCTATGAGAGATCATTACAATATGACCTTTTTAGATTCTAGTATTTTTACTTCAGGTAAGGTGTGGGAAGCGTCCGGGCACGTTTCAGGGTTTTCTGATCCTTTAGTAACTTGTAATTTGTGTAAAGAAAAATCTCGGGCAGACCATCTTTTGGAAGCCATAGGAGTGAAAGCAGACGAGAAATTAACTGATTTAGATATCAATAAAATTTTTGACGATAATAGAACTAATCTAAAATGTCCTAAGTGTGGAGGTAAAGATTTTGGTAAGGTAAGAGCAACTAATCTCCTTGCAACTTCAAATCTTGGAATGCTAGATGAAAATGAAGGACAAGTTTATCTTCGTGGAGAAACAGCCCAAGGTATTTTTATTAATTACAAAAATGTTTTAGATAGTGGTTTTGTGTCTGTACCTTTTGGTATTGCTCAAATAGGTAAAGCATTTAGAAATGAAATCAGTCCTCGCCAGTTTTTATTCCGTAAAAGAGAATTTGAGCAAATGGAAATGCAATACTTCTGTAATCCAAAAGAAGCTATGGAAGATTTTGAATCTTGGAAAAATGAAAGAATGGAATATTATAGAAAAATGGGAATTAATATGAACAAGCTTCGCTTTAAACCACATGATAATCTAGTTTTCTATGCAAAAGCTGCTTGCGATATTGAATATGAATATCCTTTTGGCTGGAGCGAACTTGAAGGTGTTCATTATAGGGGAGATTATGATTTGACTCAACATCAGAAGTTTTCTGGAGTAGATATGAGATTTTATGACGAAGAAACAAAAGAGCGTTATATTCCTCATGTTGTAGAAACTTCTGTTGGGGTAGATAGAACTGTGTTGATGATTTTGTGTGATTCTTACTATGAAGATGAAATAGGTGACAGTAAAAGAATTGTTTTAAAATTCCCTCCAAAAATAGCGCCTGTGGTTTGCGCGGTTTCTCCGTTACTTAAGAATAAACCTGAACTTGTAGAATATGCTAAGAATGTTTTTGGAACTTTGAAAAACGAATTTGGTAGAGTTATGTTTGACGATAATGGAAATATCGGTAAACGCTATCGCCGTCAAGACGAGATAGGAACTCCGTTTTGTATAGTTGTGGACTTTGATACCTTAGGCGAAGAAAAGGCTGAACTAAAAGATACAGTCACCGTTCGCGACCGCGATACTGGTAATCAAGAACGTGTAAAAGTCTCTGAATTAATAAATTTTTTAAAAAAGAAATTAGATTAAAATGGAAGACTTTAAATTGAAACAAGGATTAAAAGGGGAAGTTTCTTTTGAGGGGATGAATGAAGTTAAAAAAAATATACCAAAACAGTACGTAGATTTAATAAAAATAAAAAAATTAGTTAGTTTAAATCTTAAGAATGTTGTTAAATATAATTCTTTCAAAGAAGAGATGGATGATTCAGTTTCTGTATTTATGGAAAAATTGACAATGGTTACTTTTCCAAAAGATGAGAAATTTTTAATTGAATCTTTTTTGAAATTTGTTGAAAATAAAGTTTTATGTAATTTTGAAAATAAAATTCCTAATAATTTTCAATTTCAAATAATCTTAAAAGATTTTATTGAATATTTAAAAAATAAAGAAAAAGATTTTTCTTCCTATGAAGAACAACCTTTTACAGATGCTTTGTCAAAGATAACTGAAGAAAAGTTTATTCATGTTATCAATGATATTTTTAATGGTTATAATGAATTATTAGAAAATGAAATATTGTTTGATGATTTAAAATCTGAACATGTCGGGTTTAGCGAGATAGATAAAACTTATAAATTGATTGATGTGGTTTAATGTTTTTTTATACTTAATTTTTAATTTATGCTAAAATAGTCCGTATGAAAATAATAAAGAAAACTTTAAAAAATGGTTTGAAGGTTTTAATGATACCGATGAAAGATAATCCGACGGTTACGGTTTTGTCTTTGGTGGAGACTGGTAGCAAATACGAAACTAAAGAGAATAATGG
This sequence comes from Minisyncoccota bacterium, assembly GCA_031972685.1. Classification (GTDB taxonomy): domain Bacteria; phylum Patescibacteriota; class Minisyncoccia; order Phycocordibacterales; family UBA9973; genus UBA9973. The sequence goes on from DALYEI010000002.1 coordinate 32,986, forward strand.
TATTTCGCATTTTCTAGAGCATATGTGTTTTAAGGGAACCCTACGCCGTCCGAAAGCTACCGATATATCTTTAGAGCTTGATTCTATTGGTAGTCAGTATAATGCTTTTACCGGTCAAGAATATACAGGATACTATGCGAAAGGAGATGCAAAGCATTTCAAGAAGATTTTTGATGTGGTTACTGATATTTATTTAAATTCTACTTTTCCAGAAGCTGAAATTGAAAAAGAGAAAGGAGTAATAATCGAAGAGATAAATATGTATGAAGATATGCCTCATCGTCACGTGCAGGATTTGATTATGGAACTTCTCTACGGAGATACTCCTGCGGGATGGAATATTGCAGGTAAGAAAGAAAATATTTTAAAAATGAAAAGAGAAGACTTTATAAATTATCATAAAGCTCATTATGTGCCGAATGCTACGACTTTAATAATTGCAGGTAATATAAAAGTAACTGACGTCACTAAAGAAATCAATAAAACTTTCGGTAAGGTATTAAAATCTAAAAAGGGAAATAAGGTCAAAACAAAAGAAAATCAAAATAATCCAGAAGCTTTAATAAAATATAAAGAAACTGATCAGACTCATTTCGTTTTAGCTTTTCGTTCATATGACCTTAAATATAAGAAGAATAATATTTTGTCTATTTTATCTGGAGTTTTAGGAGCGGGTATGAGTTCTAGACTTTTTGTAAAGTTGCGTGAAGAGATGGGAGTAGGATACTACGTTCGGGCATATAACGATGCTTATACGGATCACGGATATTTTCAAATTTCAGCTGGAGTAGATAATAAAAGAGTGCATGAAGTTTTAGAAGCAATCCTTAAAGAGTGTAAAAAGCTTTGCGAAGAATTAGTTGGTGATGGAGAATTAAATAAAGTTAAAGAATGCCTAATAGGGAATATGAAACTTTCTCTTGAATCTTCGGACGATATTGCGAATTATTTTGGTATGCAAGAATTACTCAAAAAAGAAACAAAGCAAATGAGTGAAAAAGAAAAAGAACTACGAAAGGTTACCGCGAAAGAAGTTCGAGATATGGCTCGTGCTCTATTTAAAGATGAAAAGATGAATCTCGCTTTAATAGGTCCTTTTCACGATAAAGAGAATTTTATTGATATACTTAAATTTTAAATTTATGTTATTATGATTGTATGTTTAATCAAAATAACACCTTATCTATAAGTACTGGATCTATGATCCGTTTTCTGCTTGTTTTACTAGGGTTTTTCTTGATTTGGGTATTACGCGATTTAGTTTTAGTAGTATTAACTTCTATCGTTGTAGCTTCTTTTATGGAATCAGTAGTGCCTTTTTTAAAGAAAATTAAATTAGGTAGAGTTTTCGGTATGGCTATAGTGTATTTGATTTTAATCTTACTTTTTGCAGCTTTTTTCTACCTTTTTGCTCCCTTACTCATAACTGAAATTTATAATTTATCAGTATTTTTATCTACTTATGCTGTAGGAGTAGATTTCTTGAATTATTTTAACAACGAAGCTTTCGGCGGAGCGAAAGAATTAGTATCTTCTTTAGGTAAAGATTTTTCTTTAGAATATTTACTTAAAACCTCTGAAGCATTTTTGCAAAATCTTTCTGGAGGATTTTTCACTACTTTATCTTTTGCTTTCGGGGGATTATTTAATTTCGCTTTAATAATTATCGTTTCATTTTATCTTTCAATTCAAGAGAAGGGTATAGAGAATTTCTTACGTATTATTTTACCTATCAAGTATGAAGGTTACGTAGTAGATCTTTGGAATCGTTCTTCTCGTAAAATCGCCCTTTGGATGAAAGGTCAGATCTTCGTAGCTTTTATGGTAGCTTTACTTATTTATTTAGTCTTAGCACTTATGGGTATTGAATACGCTTTACTTCTCGCTATTATTGCTGGAATTACGCAAATCGTACCTTACGGTATTTGGCTTGCTTTAGTCCCGGCTTTATCATTCTCTTATTTAGCAGGAGGGGGAGGAGTCGCTTTAACAGTTTTCGCTGTGTATATGATTATTCATCAATTTGAATCTTTCTTATTTACTCCACTTTTGATTAATAAAGTCGTCGGACTTTCTCCTCTCGTAGTTATCTTATCTCTTTTGATTGGGTATGAATTAGCTGGTTTTTGGGGTATTATACTTGCTATACCGGTAGCTGTAGTTTTGATGGAATATATGGCTGATTTAGAAAAGCAAAAAATAAATATAAAAAATAATTAATTCAATGAAAAAGAAAAACTTCTATCTTACAACAACTTTGCCTTACGTTAACGCTTCGCTTCATATGGGGCATGCTTTAGAGTTTGTGCGTGCTGATGCTATCGCGAGATATAAAAAGCTCGTTGGTCACGAGGTATTTTTTAATACTGGGACTGATGAGCACGGTATGAAAATTTATGAAAAAGCAAAAGAAAATAATATGGAAGTGCAGGCTTTCGTAGATCAAAATTTTCTAAAATTCAAAGAGTCTTTAAGGGCTTTCGGTATGAGTGATGATTTACATTTTATTCGTACTACTGATGAAAATCATATTAAACTCGCACAAGAATTTTGGACTCGAGTTTATAATAACGGATATATTTATAAAAAAAATTATGAAGCGAAATATTGCGTTGGTTGTGAAAGTGAGAAGACTGATAGTGAACTCAACGAGTCTGGTTTTTGCCCGGATCATAACGGTATACCTCTAGAGACTATTAGTGAAGAGAATTATTTTTTCAAATATAGTGAATTTACAGATAAACTTTTAAAATTCTATGAAGAGAATCCTAATTTCATAATTCCAGAATTTCGCTTTAATGAAATCAAGATGTTCGTCTCTCGAGGACTTCAAGACTTCTCTATTTCTAGACTTAAGAGTAAAATGCCTTGGGGAATACCTGTGCCGAATGACAATGATCACGTTATGTATGTTTGGTTTGATGCACTTACTAACTATATCAATACTTTAGATTGGCAAGATAATAAAGAGCAATTTGAGAAATATTGGGTAAATGGGACTCCTACTCAATATTGCGGTAAAGATAATACTCGTTTCCAAGGAGCTATGTGGCAAGCGATGCTTATGGCTGGAGGATTTCCGAATTCTAGTCAAATAGTAGTTAACGGTTTTATAACTGGTGACGGGGGAGTAAAGATGAGTAAAACTTTAGGTAACGTAGTAGATCCAAAAGAAATAGTATACGAATACGGGACTGATGCTCTCCGGTATTTCTTGCTTCGCGAAATTTCAAATTTTGAAGATAGCCCTTTTACCCTAGAGCGGTTTCGTGACTCATATAATTCCGGACTTGCAAATGGGTTGGGGAATTTAGCTTCAAGAATTTTAACCTTATCTGAAAAATACCTAGAGAGCTGTCCTGAAATTCCTGAAAATTCAATCCCTGAAGAATTTTTCTTAAAGCTTGAGATTTTTGATATCAAAGGTGCTTGTGATTTAATTTGGGAAAAAGTAAATAATTTAGATAAAAGAATTCAAGAAACTGAACCTTTTAAAGTTGTAAAAGTTGATTTAGAAAAAGGTAAGGTTTTAATTTCTGAAATGGTATTAGAACTTTATACTATTGCGAGAATGCTAAATCCAATAATGCCAGAGACTAATGAAAAACTAAAAAAACTTATTCGAGAAAACAAAAAACCCGAACAACCCTTGTTCCTACGTAAATAATGAAATAAAATCCATTATTTATTGTAATATATATAGATGGAGTTTATAGATAAAAATGATGAAGAGATAGCTCTTTTAATTAAAAAGGGTAATAAAGATGCGTTTGAAATTATAGTCGATAGATATCTAGAAAAGATTAAAAGATACGCTCGTCGTTTTATGCGAGATGCTTTTGATATTGATGATTTGGTTCAAGAAATTTTTCTTAAAGTTTATATTAATATTCAAGGCTTCGATGAAAATCGCAAATTCTCATCTTGGATTTATCGTATTGCTCATAATGAATTTGTAAATAAATTAAGGAAAAAAAGTTATGAAAATTTGTTTCGAGTAGATTTTGATACTTTTTTCCCGCACCCAATAGCTAAAGAAAATGATGAAGAGAGATTTGATAATGTTTTAAATAAAGAAATTATTGAAAAATATTTAGCAAATATAGATATAAAATATAGAGAAATTTTAATTTTATATTATTTTGAAGATATGGATTATCAAAGTATTGCTGATATTTTAGAAATACCTAAGTCGACGGTAGGTATTCGTCTAAAAAGAGGTAAAGAAAAATTAAAAAGTTTATTAGAAAATAAAAATTTATAATATGGAAGAAAAGATAAAGAATATAAAAGAAAAAATACTGTATTTTATACATAAAGATGAGGTGAAAATGAAACCCAAAGGCTATTTTATATTTAAAAGTATTTTGCAAATAGTTTCAGTATTTCTTGTTTTTATAGCAACTCTCTATTTAGCGAGTTTTGTTTCTTTGATTTTAAAAGAAAAAGAAGTTTTTGAAACTTTTGGAATTCGTCCTAATGAATTAAGGCATTTTATTTATGCTGTACCTTGGATGATAGTATTCTTATCTTTAATTTTACTGGTGATATTAGAAATCCTGACCCGTAATTTTGCCTTTGTTTACAAGAAACCAGTAGCATATTCTCTTTTTGCTATTATTATTTTAGTTTTAAGTATTGGATTTTTATTAAATAAAATTGATAGAGAATTTCGTTTTGCTAGATTTGGAGAAGAGGGAGCTCCTATTTTAGGCCCGATGCATAAGTATTATCGTGGAGAATTCGAAGAGAGGCCTTTTGTAAAGAAATTTTATAAATTTCAAGACAGAAGAATAAAGGATCCAAATTTTGATTTTGATGAATTTAGAGATTTACCACCTCCACATTCTGAGATTAGATTTTCTCCAAACTAAATGAAATATTTTTCTCCCTCATTTGTAATAATATATGCAGGAGATATCACTGCACTTATTAATTAACTTAATTAAAATGACAAAAAGAAAAATATTAACTTATAGTTCAATCTTCGCACTCGCTTTATTCTTTAGTTTAAGCGTGAATAATGCTAGCGCTTTTTGGGGAGGGAAGCAAATCTCGGTAACCGAGAGAGCAGAAATGCAAAAGACTATGTTTGCTGAGCAAGCAAGTTTGCTCGGTATATCTGTAGATGAAGTTAAAAACGCTTGGGCTAACGGGCAAAATATCTGGGAGCTTGCAAAAGCTAAAGGTATTTCCGAAGATACTTTGAAAACCAAGATGGAAGCTATGCGTAAAGCAAAAATGACTGAAGAATTAAATGCACTCGTTTCTTCGGGGGTTATCACTCAAGCTCAAGCTGATGCTCGTATCAAATTCTTAGAAACTGCTAAGACTAAAGTAGAAGGTAAGGGCAAAGGTAAGGGACGAGGTATGATGATGCCTATGTTTCACTTCTAAATAATCTCGACAATAATTTCCTATAAACTCCAAAAACCGTCTATATATAGACGGTTTTTGTTTTTTATGTAAAGATATAATATGACTAAATATTTTGATATTCATTCACACATAAACCTTGATCCGCTTTTAGCTGATAAAGACGAAGTTATAAAAAGATTAAAAGAAAATGATATAAGTACTATTACTATTGGTACAGATTTTGAAATGTCTCTAAGATCTATAGCTTTAGCCAAAGAATACGAAAACCTATATGCAGGAGTAGGACTTCATCCTAATGATAATATAGATGAAGAATTTAATTATGAAAAATATAAAGAATTAGCTCAGAATGAAAAAGTAGTTTGCATAGGGGAAACCGGACTCGACTATTTTAGAAATGAAGGGGAAGATTTTAAGATTCGTCAAAAAGAAATTTTTAACCGCCACATAGAGCTCGCTATACAATTAGATAAGCCTCTAATGATTCACGCTCGTCCGAGTAAGCGGACTATGGACGCTTATGAAGATGCCCTAGATATTTTAGAAATATATAAAAAAGAAAACCCAAAAATTCATGCAAATTTTCATTTCTTCGTAGGGGATATAAAGATTGCAAAAAGAATAGTAGAGAATAATTGGACTGTATCTTTTGACGGACCAATAACCTTCGCTCGAGATTATGATGAAGTTATCAAGTGTTTACCGATAGAGAATATTATGTGCGAGACGGATGCACCTTTCGCTGCGCCTATACCTCACCGAGGGAAGACTTGCGAGCCTTATATGGTAATAGAAATCTATAAAAAAATAGCTGAAATAAAAGGTTTGGATTTAGAATTTACTATTTCCCAAATCCGCAAAAACGTAAAAAGAGTTTTTAAGATTTAATTATTCAAAATGAATATTTTGGTTTTTTTCTTTAACTTTTTGTTTTAGGGTAGGGTAGTTTTGAAGTTCTCTATCTTTTGAAATTATTTCTAACGCTTCTTCTCTTGCGAAAGATACCATTTTGATATTTTTAATAGCTTCCATACCGAGATCGGTTATGCCCCATTGTTTTGCGCCTCCAAGCTCTCCAGCGCCCCGTAGCGATAAATCTAATTCTGCTAATTCAAATCCATTTTTAGCAGTTTTTAGTGCGTTAAGTCTATCTACGGTTTTAGTAGTTTTGGCATCAGCAAATACGTAGCAATAAGCTTGATGCGTACCACGAATCACTCTACCTCTTAGTTGATGAAGTTGAGCAAGTCCAAATCTCTCGGCACCTTCGATAATAATAATAGTTGCATTTGGGACATTGACTCCGACTTCGACGACAGAAGTCGCAACAAGAATATCGATTTTTTTATTTTTGAAATCTTGCATAACACGCTCTTTTTTCTCTTTGGTCATTTTAGAGTGCAAGATATCAATATTGTATTCCTTAAAGATTTCTTTTTTAAGTCTTTTTGCCTCTTCGGTAACAGACTTCATTTCGATTTTATCATCTTCACTCGTATCAATCCGAGGGCAAATAACGTACATCTGTCTCCCAGCTTTTAATTCAATTTTAATTTCTTCGTAAGTTTTTTCTCTTTTGTTGGGTGTAATAATATCTGTGATGATAGGTTTACGTCCGCTAGGCATTTCGGAAAGTAAAGATAAATCCAAATCTCCATAAATAGTTAAAGCTAAAGTTCGAGGTATTGGGGTTGCAGTCATAGAAAGTAGATGCGGATAAATTTCATCTTTTTTAACTAATTCTCTTCTTTGCTTGGTTCCGAAACGATGTTGCTCATCTATGATAACTAAAGCCAAATGTTTAAATTTTACAGACTTTTGAATCAAAGTATGAGTCCCTATTAGTATAGGAATTTCTCCGTTAGCTACCCATTTAAGAAGTTGCGCTCGCGAAATATCAGTCCACTTACTCGAATCTATTTTAGAAGGGAATTTACGGCAAGTTTTACCGGTAATGAGTCCAATATTAATATTTAAATTTTCAAAATATTTTATAAAAGATTCGAAATGTTGAGTAGCGAGGATTTCCGTCGGCACCATATATGCAACCTGCATATTTCCAAAATCTTGCTTTTTGAGAGATTCTATATTGATAGGGCGCTCGTTGATAGTAGCATAGCTTATCGCTCCAGCGACGAGAGTCTTACCACTACCAACGTCACCTTCAAGTAAACGAGACATAGGATAATCTTTTTTAAGGTCATTCAATATTGTATCAATAGCTTCTTTTTGAGAATTAGTCGGTTGGAAAGGGAAGTTATCTAAGAATTTTTTCACTTCTTCTTTTTTAATATTAATTTGAAAAGCTTTATGATTTTTGTATTCAAGTCTAGCCTTTTGTCTTTCTAATTGAATAAAGAAAACTTCTTCGAAAGCAAATCTTTTGCGAGCTATATCGCGGTCGTTTTTAGTTTTAGGCATATGCATCCAAAATAAAGCAGTCTTGAGTCCAGGTAAATTATATTTTTCTAAAATACTTTTTGGAATATAATCTTCTAAACTCTCTAAAGTTTTTTCTCTAATTATTTTTTCAATTGCATGATAAAACCATTTTGAAGTTATGCCTTTAGTTTCTCGATAAATCGGATAAGATAAACCGTAATCTTTCTTACCGTCATTAAATAAACTCTCGTGCTTATCTATAGCTAAATCCGGAGTTCTCTCAATTTCAGGATTTGTAATAGAGATTCCGTTTTTATTCTCCATAATTTTCCCAGTTAGCTTCACAGTATCTCCGTCCTTAATCATTTTGGCTAAATAGGGTTGATTAAACCAAATGATTTTTATTTTACCGGTTAAGTCTTCTATATAACCTTCACCCATAGGGATTTTAGTTTTAAAAGATTTTTTGGTTTGGAGTTTAGATATTTTACCGTATATAGTTGCATTTTCTCCTCCTATTAAATCTATGATATTTTTAACTTCGCTCATATCAGAGTAACGAATAGGGAAGTAAAAAAGCAAATCCGAAATAGTAAAAAGCCCTAGTTTTGCTAAAGCTTTTTTTTGATTTTCATCTAAACGAAAATTCTTTTCTAATTTGTCTCCTAAGTTCATTATCCAATTAATGATTTTAATTTAGCTACGAGTTCGTCTAGGGTGAAATTAGACTTGACCATAAAATCATTCACGCCTAATTTATTTGCTCGAGCTATATCTTTATCTTCAGCAAGGTTTGAAAATACGATGATCGGTACGTTTGGGATTTTATTCTCTTCACGGATTTTCGCTAAAATCGTAAAACCGTCTACTTCAGGAAGCAGTAGATCAAGTAAGATAATATTAATATCTCTATGCTCGTCGATTTGCTTGAAAGCATCTCCTCCATTACTAGCGACTAATACTTCGTAACCTTCTTTGGTTAATTTCTTAGCTTCAAGCCCTTGCAAGAAATCGTCATCTTCAATTATTAAAACTTTTTTTGCCATAATATTATAGAGTTATTTTGCTAATTTTTTCGACTAATTCATCTAAAGTAAAATTTGCTTTGGTTAAGAATTCCGTAACCCCTAGAGTATTTACCTTTTTTTGTCTTTCTATGTCATCTGAATTAGAAAATACGATAACTGAGACATTTTTAGTATTTGGGTTTTCGCGAATTTTTTGCAAAACTGTGATTCCGTCTACGGTAGGTAAAAGCAAATCAAGTAAAATCAAATCTATAGTCTTTGCTTCTTCGTTGTTATTTAAGTGTACAAATGCATCTTCTCCTGAACTTGCTATGAGCACATCGTAGCCGTTGTCTTTTAGTTTCTTTGCTTCCATACTAAGCATTAAAGGATCGTCTTCGATTATTAAGATTTTTTTCGCCATACTTAAATTATAACTTAGTGAGGATTTAGTGCAAGTTATTTAAATATAGGTAGAGTAAAGTAGAATATAGTACCTTCACCAGGCTTACTTTCAAACCAGATTTCTCCTTCTGATTTATCGATAATTTGTTTTACGGTATAAAGCCCTATACCAGTACCCTTAATACCTTTTTTCTCAGCTTCAGTATCTCGATAAAATTTATCAAAGATGCGATTTTTACCTTCTTCTGATATGCCTGTACCCGTATCTTTTACAGAAACTTGAATTTTATTTTCTACTTCTTTGGCAGTAATAAATACTTTACCGTGAGGGTCGCTGTATTTGATAGCATTCTCGATTAGGTTTTGTAAAATTACTCTTAATTTGTCTTTATCAGCTCGCATTGGTTTTAGGGGGTGTTCTGGTCTCAAAAAAATAACTTCAATTCCTTTACCATGCGCTTCACCCGAAAAATCAAAAATAGTTTCTTCTAATAATTCACAAACACTAATACCTTCAAATTCATATGCTTTCTCGATAATATTTTCAGTTTTATTATTATCTAAAATATCAGTTAAGTTTTTGATAGCGCGTTCATTACTCTCATATGCTTTTTTCATTAATACTTCTTGCTCAGGAGTAAGTTTACCGAGATCTCCATCGAGGAACATTTTGATAATCCATTTGAGCCCTGATAGGGAAGTACGAGCTTGGTGACTCATAAGCGAAACCATATCAGTTTTAAAAGCTATGATCTTCTTTAGTTTCTCGTTTTCTGTTTTAAAATCTTCATTTTCCATTTTTTTATTATAGCAATAAAATTTAAGTAAAGAAATAATAGTTTAAATTTTTAAATAGATAAAATTTCTTCGAAATGATAAAATTTATTTATGGAAATATTTACTTTAGATTTAATAGGGTTATTTTTATTTATTGCTGGATTTGTAGTCGGATTAGGGGCTGTGTTGGTTATTGATATTCACGGATTTTTAGGACGCAAGTCTTCTTATTGGACTATAGCGACCACTCGCGCGCATAAAGTTACTAAACCTTTAATTTGGATTGGTATCTTTTTAGCTATTATTGGAGGAAGTATCTTTTATAGGAATGAATCTTTTTCTGGAATTCCTTTTTGGCATAGTATCTTTGCTTTTATTTTAATATTAAATGGTTTATTTTTATCTTTTGTAGTGAGTCCATTTTTATTGAAAAAAGAAAAAGAAGGGAAGGATGGGGAATTATTGCCTCAATCTTTGCAAAATAAAATTATCGTGAGTTTTATAATCTCAGCTTTATTTTGGTGGAGTAGCTTGTTTTTGTTAGTTGTTTATCTTTTAAATAAATAAATTGCGGTCTATATTGTACAAATTTTAACCTTTTTTAAACCAACAAGCAAACAAAATAGAAGCAATCTTTGGTTCTATTTTGTGGGAAGTTTAGATTATGTCTATAACTATAAAACCTTGACAAATCAAGTATTTTTTGATATACTATACACAGTTCTTTAAAATACATTTGATTTGTAAGGTTTATTTTGAAAGTTAGCACAACTGCTAGAAATTTGGCTTGTGTGCTAACTTTCAAAATCAATTCACTTATAAAATCAAATAAATGACAAAAATAATTTTAACATTCGCAACAGCCTTAATGGCTTTATGTTTGATGAGTTGTTCAAACTCAGAAAACCAATCTTCAAAACTTGAATCCCATTCTTCCGATGTACATGGTGTGCGTGATACTAATTATGATTCCCAAAACAAAACTGCGGAGTGTGGTTGCCAAGATTTAAAAATTCTTGTTGGGGGTATGATCTATAATAAAGAATTAGTAAAGCTTGAAAACAAGAAATTGCTTCCAGAAGAAGTTTGGGCTATGGAGATAATGGATACTTATGTTTACACGGCAGATTGCGAAAAAATGGCCGGGCAGGGACTTTATTCAGGTGATTCGTGTGTGGTGCGTTTATGCATCAATAGTAAAACTGATTACAAAATCAGAATTATGAAAAACACAACATCTTCTGATAATACTGAAAAATCCTTTAAATACTGTAAGGATTTTAAATCAAATCTTTTCTGCTATCGTAGTCGCTAGTGTTTAATTAGGAATTATTATACGCCTTCAGTTGACATTGGAGGCGTATTTTTTTACGCTCCACCAAAAAAGAAAAGCGGAAGTCCGCTTTTTTTTTGCGGTGTACTCGGGTATGGTACCCGTGGGTTCAACCCTTGTAAGGCTATTCTAGCATGTTCTGACTGATGAAGTTTAGCTTTGTGGGTCGCAAGCTCAAATGCCAACAAATGCCAATTTTTGATATAATACAAACTATGACCGTAGGCGAATTAGTGTATCAACAAGCAATAAAGGATGGATATGACCCTGCTACAGCAGAAAGGCTTGTTTCGCCGTTGAAGGCTGTTTTTGAGGCACATGAGAAGACACTCAAGGCTTTTGAACCAATGAGAGAATCATTGAAAAAAAGCATTGGGATGGCTAATTCCGCATTTGAATCTGTAAGACCATCGTTGGATGTTTTGGCTGGATTCTCATTCCCAACAATAGATAAAGATGATTATATTATTCCTGCAAGAATGGTTCAGGAAGTTAGAATTGTTAACCCTGAAGATTTAGATGTTGGATCAGCTAAAAAAGAAAGTAGCGTTGTTGTTGCATCATACTTACTTCCCAAAAATGCTACATGGGAAGCATTGGATATAAAGTTTTTGGATGGACACCTTGTTAAGGTTTCTTACCCAAATATGAAACCGCAAAAGTTTGATTACAAAGATATGGGTTTTATGAATACTAAGACAAACAACCCAGATTATAAATGGGCACTACTTTTGGTAATGGCAGAATACGGTGGTTCGTTAACTAAATCAGAATGGGATAGAAGATTTGGCAGAAATGTTAAATATGAACTCAATGAAGGCTTGAAGAAGTTTTTTGGTATGAAGTCCAGCCCAATATCTCACTACACTAAAAGATATGGGTACAAAGCACTATTTTCTCTTAGAGCTGACAAATAGTCATTTCATATAAAATGACGAAACAAAGACCTTTTGCTTGAACGAGCAAAAGGTCTTTGTTATTAAGGATTTCCTTACTACTCATTTTTGGGAAATAAAAAGAAATTGTCATTTTGTCATTCAATGACGAATAAGGGTAGAAGAGCAGCTAAGAACCTCTTCTGAAGAAAAACTCTATGGCTAAGCAAAAGCGTACATGGTCTAGCACTACTCGCAAGTTGGTAGACCTAATTAATAACGGATACAATCCGAGAAAGTTGAGTGAGAGCGAAAAGAGAGACTTGGAAAATTCTGTTAAGGAATTTGGAACGGTCGTGCCTATTGTTCTTAATATCGGCTCAAGAGCCAATATTGTTATTGGTGGTGAGCAAAGAGTAAAAGTGTATATCGATCTCGGCATAGAAGAGATTGAGTGCATGATACCCTCGAAAGAGTTAACACTTGAAGAAGAAAAGGAACTCAACCTGCGACTCAACAAAAATACTGGTTCATGGAATGAAGAACTCTTGAAAGAGTTCGATATGGACATGCTTCTTGATGTGGGTTTTGGAGATGAAGAATTACAGAATCTATTTGATGACGTGGATCTTGTTGAAGATGATTTTGATGTTGAAAAAGCTATTAAAGAAACAGTGACACCAAAAGTGAAGTTAGGAGAAGTTTGGGAACTCGGGAAGCATCGCCTTTTAGTTGGAGATTCCACTGATGAGAATATGGTAAAGGAACTCATGCAAGATGACATGGCAGATATTGTCTTTTGTGACCCACCCTATAATATTTTTTGGATATACGGAGGAAAGTATGGTGGAGAATACAAAGATAATAAAAGCGAAGAGGAATACTCTGAATTTATTAGTAAAAGTATCGAAACGGCTAAAAAGTTTGCTAAACCAGACTCACACTTCTTTTATTGGTCAGACCCAAATAGCATAGGATTAACTCAATCTCTATACGATAAATACCAAATCAAGAAAAGAAGAGTGTGTCTTTGGGTAAAATCGAATCAGAACTGTACTCCGAAAGTTGCTTGGAACAGACTCTATGAGCCATGCACATACGGCACACTTGGTAAGCCATATTTAAATCCCAACTTCAGAAATGCCAATGAAATTCTTAATCAAGAAGTAACAACTGGTAATCAGGTTCTGGATGAATTGCAGGACATGATAGACCTTTGGCTTGTTAAAAGAGATAACACTCAAAGCTATTTACATCCGACGCAGAAACCGATTTCTTTAAATGAAAAACCTTTCAAACGATGCTCTGCACCTGGGCATATCATCTTTTCTGGCTTCGCTGGAAGCGGATCTGATTTGATTGCATCTGAAGAATTAAATCGTGTGTGGCGTGGGGTCGAAAAAGATTTACTCTTCGCGACGATCATCATAGATCGTTGGGAAAAATTTACTAATCTTAAGGCGAAGAAAATCTATGAAAATAAATAAAGGAGATATTTTTAGAGTCGGAAATCACATTATTGGATGTGGCGATTCTCTAGATAAAGAATTTGTCGCAAAAGTTATAGGTAGCAATAAAATACGAGCAGTCGTGACTGATCCTCCTTATGGTGTTGCCTACGTAGAAAATAAAATAGGACTCTCAAAGCTCGGTGTTAATAATGAAAAAATTATCGCCAATGACCATCTGCAATCAGAAGAAGAATACGAAAATTTCACTCGCAAATATTTAGGTGCGACTATTCCGTATCTTGAAGAATACAATGCGGTCTATATTTTCAATGCCGACTTAATGTTTCCAAGTTTACGCTTGGGAATGAAGTCTGCTGGTTTTTATTACAGTCAGATGATTATTTGGCTGAAAAATCAACCAGTCATGAGTAGAAAAGACTATCTGTCTATGTATGAACTCATTGCCTATGGATGGTTTGGTAAACACAAAATGGAACAGTCTAAGGCAAGAAATGTTATCTATCATCCTAGACCACATAAATCTAATCTCCACCCTACGCAAAAACCAATAGGGCTATTGAGAAAAATAATTCCTAACTCAACGAGAGTTGGTGACGTTGTATACGATCCATTTTTAGGAAGTGGATCAACGGCTGTCGCTTGTGCACACTTAGGTCGAAAGTGTATCGGCATAGAGCTTGATGAGGCGTATGTGCAAACATCTCTCACAAGGCTTGAAAAGCTCACTGGCGAGACAGCAGTAAAGCTTTAAGTGATATATGCAGGAAGAAGATTTTTCTAAAGATCCATATAAAAAGCAGGTCTACGAAACCTATGCTCTTTGGAAGTCCCTTCCTTCGTTTCTTAAAGGGCAACCAAGAGTAGCACTCGAAAAGTTCGGTGTTGAAGAAGAGTCAGTATTTGAATTGCTTGCGATAAAGACACAGCTTGAATTCTCAAAAATATACAAAATTGATACTGGCACGCTCACTGATTGGAATAAGAGACTTGAGAAAGATGGACTAGTCAAAGACATCAACTCATGGGCAAGAAAGCTAACTCCGAATGTTATTTTTGCACTCTATAAAAATATCATTAAAAGTGGCAAGGCTCATGAAGTAAGAGCTTGGTTTGAAATCGTAGAAAATAACTAGTATGACTAAACCAATTAACCTAGAAGAAATAAATAATATTCTTTCGGATACTATCCGCAAAGTGATGAACAAGGAAATGTCACTCAAGCAGGCATCTATGATTGCCAAGCTTACTTCTACGCTTTCAAAGAATATAGCCAACACAGAACTTAAAGAACGGGTCGAGTTCTTGGAAAACGCATTAAGAAAAAACAGATGATATGAAAAACTTAAGTGATTTACTTAGAAGATCAAATATCACACCGCTTGAGCGAGTGACTGCACTGGTGCATAACGATATTTACAGAGAAAAGAATGGCAAAGGTGCACTATCTGATTCTGATATCTATGTTTTGACTCAAGCATGGAGTCCTCGTACCCTCGAAGTAAAGGAATACAACCGATACATAAAGATTGTTCAACTAGAGAATTCTATGAAAATGGATGCTCAGATGTTTTTATATCGGTCAGAGCTATCACTGTTACGAAACCAGAGAGTGCTTGATAGTTTTCTTTCTGGTACAAGAAGCTTTCAGGGGGTAGCAATGCAACAATTCACAAAAGATATTCCAGAGGAAGAAAGTATCAAACTGCTTACAGAATCTACTTATTTTGAGTATCAAAAACTGTTACACATATTTACGTTTAATAACCTACCAAAAGAAACACAAGAAGACTTACTTCTCCTCGACGACACGGTTGCTAGTGATTCCAAATACTTGGAAGACCAGATCTTTCTCTATGAACGATTCAAGGATAGCACCAAACTCAGTAAGGAGGAGAAAGACTTGATTGTCAGTCGTATCTATTCCTGTATGTACTATGAGGGAGCGAAGAAAATAAGAAATACCATGGCGGAAAAAGGAGGGTTTTTACTCCATCACTTTTTTGCTGAGCTACCAATAAAAGATGTATTTTTAAAATTAGCTTACGATGCACATATTTCACACGATGCTACCGAAGAAAACATATTGTCGATGGTGGAAGAATATGCAAAAAATAAAAACATGAGTATTGAGTTGTTGGTCAAAGAAACTCTATCTCGTTGGTTAGATGATGGCTTATTCGTAAATGAATATTCACCACTTAGTATGAGTGAGCGTTTTGACACATGGAATGGTAATACCAAAAAGAGTCACAAGGATTTGTTCATGGCTTGGTATACAGAACTGCAAAAGTCCAAAAAGTATTTTCAAAAGCTATTTGATACCGGCAAGTTGGTAAAACAAAATCTTGAAAAAGATTTCTTGGGAATGCCGAGAGTGGTAGAGATAATAACTGGGACTAATTTATATACCTGTAAAGAAGAGGTTAATTTTGTGCAGGAGTATAAAGAACAGATTGAAATACTTTTACCGCTTGCAAATATGTTTCTTTTTACAAAGAAGCACGCAAGTCCAGTTAAGAGCTATAAGACACTCTGCGAATTTAAAAATCTGGCTCAAAAACCATCGACTATATTTGATATTGATATGACCGAGAAGTATAGTGAGTTTTTTGAACTATACAAAGAAGAAGTTGATCTACTAAATCATAGTCTTAGTAAACTAATAGATACCGCAATAGAGCATCTATACACCGAGAAATCATTGCTCTATGTTCTCGATATTATCGAGGCTAACTTTACATTTAATCTTGATGCCGACGACAGCGTAGCTGAAATAACAGAATTATATTCTGCTGAGTTTAAAAAACTATTGTAATTTCAGAATCAATTAGTGATTATCCCTCAACTCGTCGAGCTTCTTCTTGACCTCATACGGATGAGCTATGTGGCTCAGGACGATTTCTTCTTTACTTGTTCCTGCGGTGTTAATAAATAACTGCCCGCTTTTTGTGAATGTCTTGTCTAAAAATGATTCACGGACGGTAACATCAGTGATCTGCTTGTAGTCAACGCTGACTAAGTTTGTTGAGAAAAATCCACGATGGATCAATACTCGCTTGTCGGTAAATCCGTATATGTTTGCCTTAGGCAAGTAAAACTTCAGATACAAGAATGCGATGAGGAATATGAAAATTCCTACGACGGCAAACACGAACGGCAAACTGATGATCGCCCAGATGATAATGTATGTATTAATATACTGCTTTCCGACTGAGAACTCGTACTTAACTTCTTCATGTGCACTGAGGACTTTGCCCCAAACTTCTTCACTATGTGATTTTTTATCCATAAAACTTTGGACGGTTTAATTATTATGGTGGCTGTTTAGGTAGCAAAAAGCTCCTAGCCAGATCCGATATACCCCGTGAGGTATACCCATACCCGTTTCCAGATATGACCGTCCAAAGTAGACTCTGACTAGGAGTTCTTTACTTTGGACGGATTTGGCGACCATATCCTCAATAAATTGAGGGGTTAGGTCTGTTATTAAATTGTAAACGAATTATACCATTTTCAAGGGTATTTTTGTACTTTAGCTTAGATCGAGTTTATTGTGTAGTGAAGTTACCAACAGCTAGATTTTTTCATAAAGATGCTTCCAAATTGCGTACATAGCATAAGTATCTAGACCACAATAAATTTTAAGATTTTTAGAAATATCCTCAAGTTCTTCCTTGCTTGTGCCTGGTGCGACCATGAACCACCACTGTTCCGAGGCTTGACCACCCTCATGGATAACTAAGTCACCATAGTTTAAGTCAGGGATCAAGGCTGGCAATACTTTTTTGATTGAGGCACTTCCTTGAAAATCTGGATGGACATAATACTGCTTTGAAAAAATATCCTTCAGATCATACATTTGATTATTTATACGCTCCATCGCTTCTCGATGTTCAGGAAGACGCTCTGCGATATCAGAATTGACTCCTTTCTCAAATGACTTATTCCACGAAATAACTGTACCTTTTGGTTCGATATGCTTAGTTAAAAGTTGCGCGACCAATTCTGAAGGATCGGTACGTTTAGGATGAAGAAAATCAACATGCTCAACTTCGCCATTTGGTTCACGTAAAATGTGAAGTGAAAATTGAAACGGTATCCGTTTATAAGGACTATAATTAACGAACTGCGGAATCGCTGGAGCATACGTTTCGTAATCCAAGAAATATAGAGGAAATTCCAAGCCACTAAGTTGAGTTCTAATCTCACTCAAATCAATAGTTGGGGCCTTGGTTCTATGAGCTTGTAGTTGGTTGGTCTGAATGGGAGATAGCTCATAATCGGTAGGGATATCATCAAGATTGTAGATACTATTGTCGACAAAAAATTCCATTTTCTTTTTACTGCTTCCAATACGTGAAAGATCATGGACTGAATATTCTGGTACTTCGGGATGGGAGTACTGAAACGTAGCGCAATGTCTGCTTCGCCCTAGGTAATGACAATCACAACCACTCGCAGGTTCTGTTTCTTGATTAAGGAACTCACGTGAGCCTTCCATTAAAATACTCATTTCATCGAATCTTTGAGCCACGGTTTCAGTAAGATCTTCAATTGTAAATAATTGACGAATATCAAGATCGCTAGTTCGTACGTATTCTTTATTCAAATGAATTAAAAACGAACGTCCCAGATTCACGCCCGCACGCTTTAAGACTATTGCTTGAAATGTGAGATCTTCAACATGGCTTCTCTCGTCTGAACCCTCTTTAAGAGAATTTGTTCCTTTGATTTCGTAAAGATCCCAGCAATCATTTTCGGGTTCATAAACCAAAACGTCATTTCGAGCAATAAAGCCATCAACAATAAATGTAGCTTGAAAAATGGCAGGGGTTTTTGCCTCCATTAACTTTCTTGTTTCAAGACATGCATTTTCACCTTTACTTATAACTTCAACGCCATCAGGAAAAAGACCGCGAGCACACAACTCTACTTCGTTACCTTGTTCGATAAGTTGCTTTTCAAATTCGGAAAGTTCGAAATTCTCCAGAAGCTCAGGTTTGTGTAGTTTCAGCCAAGTATTTTTAGCACAGTTACGTGAGTCGATAAATATTGTTTTTGATATAAGAGGCATATTCTCTGAGAGGTTTATGAGATTGTTTTAATAATATCCTCGATTATTGCTTCTTTGTGTGAAATCCAATGTTGAGACCAAACACGATATATATCCCAACCAAGTCTTCTAAGAATATCTTCTCTCAAACGATCGTTTACACGAGCAGAGTATGAAGAGTGATACGATGCACCATCACACTCGATTCCAAGAATATAGTCAGTTCCAGTCTTAGGATTTATGATTGCCAAGTCGATTTTAAAACCTGATACACCAATTTGTTTTCTAACTTCGTACCCACGTTCCTCAAGTGCTCGTTTAACCTCCAGTTCAAATGGACTATCAGCTTCAACGTCCTCTCCTGCAACAACAAGACGGCTACCGTCGAGAGTCTTAACCCCATTTTCAGCATAATCTAAATATTTCTGTAACATTTTTGCACCTCGTGAAGTTTCTCCGGCTTTCATCTCGGTCGATTTAAAAGAAGATACGCAAATCAATTTTTCTTTCGCACGAGTTACTGCTACGTTCAAACGTCTGTAGCCAGTGACGCTATTGATAGGACCAAAACGATTAAAGAAGTTACCATTTTTATCTTTACCATACCCAATAGAGAGTACGATAATGTCGCGCTCATCTCCTTGTACAGATTCAAGATTCTTAATGAAGAACGCATCGCTACCGTCTTGATCTTCGTTTAATTTTTCCTGAAGTTCAGGATGTGTTTTAAGAAACTCGATCATCGCGTCTCTGATACCCACTTCTTGAGATTTACTGAATGCGATCACACCAATGGACTTGTCTGGATAGTCGGTCGCAGACTGAGCACACATTTCAACGACGCGTTTTGCTTCGATATCGTTACGACGTGTTCCCGCATGACCTTCCTTTTTGATTCCGCCATCGAATATACCGTCCTCAACATACTCAAACTGAACCCCGCGACTTGAATGATCTGGATTGGGGAAAGTAATAAGGCGATCCTTGTAGACTTCACAGTTTGAGAACGCAATAAGATCTTCATACTTACTGCGGTAGTGATATAAGAGAGAATCGCTTGATTCAGGAAGAACGGTTCGTGCGGCATGAAGAATGCTTTCATAATCTTGTTCTTCGACCTCTTCAGAATCGTCATCTGAATCTGAGGCTACGTCAAAGAAAGATGTTGGGGGAAGCTGGTGTTCATCACCGAAAATAATGACTTGTTTTCCCCGAGCAATTGCACCCAGAGCGTGTTCAACACGCATCTGTGATGCTTCATCGAAAATAACCGTGTCAAAATCAAGTGAGCCATATGGAATATATGAACTCAATGTCAAAGGACTCATCATCCAGCAAGGCTTGTATTGCTGGATATGAGAAGTACATTTCATAACAACCTGTCGAACGGGTTTGTGTTGCTTCTGGAGTTGGCTTTGGTGAAGCAAAAAGCGTTCAAGCTCGCCACGACGCTCTTTTACTTTTTTAATCTCAGGAGCAATTCTTTGGAGTATTCGTTTCGCATTAACATCAAGTACACGCTTCTCAAGCTTGCGGAACTCCTCGATAGTTTTCTTGTGTTCACTTACATTAAAATCTCGTAGATCAGGATCGCTACGATAATAATTTTCAAGCCACGAATTCCAAAGTGATTCAGCAAACAAAGCTGCTGGATTTTTTATATCGCTACCCTTAACTGATTCCAAGAACCAAGAGTAACCTAGATCTTTCATCTGGTGCGAATAACGACGATATTCCATCCATGCTTCAAGGCCTTCTTGGTCTTGGATCATTCCCGATAACTTTTCCTGAAATGCCTCAATTTTTAGAGGTTCAAGAATTGCTAAGCTTTGTTCATTCTCAAACAGCTTATTTAAAGCCGAAGCGTGCTTTTCGTAATTTGTAAGTGCTGACTTCCATTTATCAAGTTTTGCTTTTGCTTCTGTGGTTAATTGTATCGAATCACTGAGTGAAATATCACTTTGATAATTAGACAATTTTGATATATGCCAGAGCAGATCCTCAAGTTCAAGCATATTCTTCTCTAAGGACTTACGTTTATCTATAAGTGAGGCGGGGTTTTCCTCTTCTGTGAATAAGCTGAAAATATCTGGATCAATCTTATCTAAACATACCTTGAGTTGGTTAAGATTCTGGACATCTTTCTTGAGAGAACCAAAAGTTCGAGAAGAATCATTCTTTATTAAGAAATTTTCCACAATCTCTTCGAGAGAAATTATGTTCTGAGCATTCTCTGTCAGCTCTCCAAGTTTAGAAGCAACATTTGCAATTGAGACACGATCAAGATCAGAAAATACACTGAATATGCTCCAAGGACCACTGAGTACTGCCTCCAAATCTTTTAATGAATCGCTAAAAGCTTTCGTTGCACGAGGACTACTGTTTTTCTCGACAACCTGCTTTAGATGGCTAGGGAGTTCGCTCTTATTTTCTTGACGCATCCATTCGCTGAGATTCTTTGCGCTACCTGAAAGAATTGGAATTTCGTGTACCGTTATTGATTTACCTGAAACAATGTACTTCTCGTTAAATTGAGCAAGAAGAATACCTAATTTTTCTTCAAGGTTTTGGCTGTCGCGTACAGCAGAAACAACTTGATTAATATCTACATACTTTTTCGGTGTATTTAGGTTGCACCAATCTGAAACTATCGCTTTAGTTGCCCTATAATCACGGGAGAAAAAATGTAGGTATTTATGATACCTCTTATTAAATTCAGTAAATACTTTTTCGACATCTTCTCTATTTAAGTTTTCACGAATAATTGCCCATTTTTCAAATACCGCATTTGCTTCTTCAAGTTTACGATAAATGGCTTGTAATGTTGTAAGTGATCCAAGAGAAGCCTGTAATGATGATGCTTCGCTCCAATCCTTTATTCCAATAATAAGTGGATCGAGAATTAAAATATTTCGATAATGAATTAATTCAGCAATAGGTAAATTCAAGAGATCGTCGTTCTTGCAAGCCTCTACATTTGAATATAAGGAAGACAGGATCGCTTCAATTTTAGATGCAGCATCGAGTGCAGTGCGAATCTCTTTAATTTCACGCTCGTCATTTACGGACTGGACATCTAGCTTACTCAAAGACCATAAAGTAGGCACTTTATAGATATCCCCGAAACTCTCGGTAAGTTTTTGATAGGCAGAAATAACTTCAACCGTTTGTTTTAAAATCTGAATTCCAGCATTAAGAATGACTTCATCTCGTAGTGGTATTGGTAATAAGCTAGTTTCAAACTGTGCCAATTTTTCAACAGTCTCCATATTCTTTTGCAGACTTTGAATTGTATCCAAGCCTATTGATTCGGGTTGTAGAGAATTAAGTTCGGCAATCGCAGAATGAGCATCCTCAAGTACGACTCGAACTCTACTCGCGAAGTCAGGAGAGAAATTTTCTTTTTGTATTTGACTCCATGCTGAAAATTTGGAATCAGAAATCTTGTGGAGGACTGGAGAAACAGCTTCCAAAATCGTAAGAATTTTCCGATACGTGTCTTCAGTAATAACTAATGGATTACTTTCTCCCCATGGTATTGCCCGATCAGAGTTAAGTGCTTGTGCTCTAGCAAGCTCTCCGTGAACCCATTGAACTGATCGCTTGAGTGGTTCAACAACAGTAGCCAGTGAACATGCGTAATTCCATAGTTTTGTATGGACACCTTCACGCAATTCAAGAGCCGTATCATCACTAGAGCTACTATGTCCATAGGCTTCGATCAGAAAGTCTCTATCGTTTATAACAGATTTCGCGAATGTTTTTTTATCAGCGTTCTGATAAAAAAGTGGCAGACAAAGCTTGTCGAGTCCTTTATCTTTGAGACGTTTAAAAACAACTTCAAGGGCAACCTGTTTTTCACAGACAACGAGTACTTTTTTGCCACGAGCAAGTAAGTTAGAAACAAGGTTAACGATGGTCTGACTTTTTCCTGTTCCAGGAGGACCTTGAACAACAAGACTGTTACCTTGAACAGCTTTCTGAATAACTCGCATCTGGCTTACATCGGCATCTAGAACAGTGAAGTCTTCTTCAACAGCCAAAAGATCATCGGGTTGTGAGTCTGACGGTAAACCTTCTTGAATGATAGAACCTTTGCCGATAAGACCATCAACAAATTCATGTTCACAAATTGCTTCTTCATTATTTCTTAGGTCTTCGTATATTTGTTGACCATAAAAAGAGTACTGACCGATACGAATATCGTCAGTGATATCATTTTTAATTTTAGATTCTGCAAATGATTTTTTTAATATTTTGACAAGGGAGTCGAATGTTCCAGAGAGACTGGTGATTTCTTCAAGTGAGGGTATCCCAGAAATCTGAACCCCGTATTCCAATTCAGAGAGTAAAAGTAGTACAGGATTAACAACAATATCATTCGCTTCTAAATACGTTCTGATTATTGTTTTCTTTGGCGTAGATTTTGTTTCTTCAACTGAAACAGGAATAAGAAGAAGTGGGGCATCGTAGTCATAGTCTTTTTCTTCTAGTGCTCCTTCTGAGCCACGACCATTTCCTGGTTCTTTCCAACGTACACGACCAATCGTGAGGTATAGGGTATGGAGTCCATGTTCTTCAAATTTCTTTTTACTATCAAGCCTCAAAGCTTGAAGCATTGTTATAAGCTTTTTACCTTGAACGTCTGTAGGCGGAATAGATGAATCCTTTTCAGCATCCTCTACCACTTCTTCCTCTTCGCGAAGAATTGCTTTATGCGGAAACTCAATCTCTATTTCTTCAGCAGAACCGAAACTCTCTTCAAAATCAGAGATGTTCATTTTAAAAGAAATAGCCCGAGCTTTTGCGGGGTATTTCAAGAGACGGTTTCGTCGAGTAAGATCAACAATCTTTTTTTCGTACTCTCTCAAAACTTTTATATTTGGATTCAAAACTTCGGCAGAAGTTTCATTTGGACGGTTTTTTACTGTAGTCATAACTATTTGATTTTACCATTTCTGCACCAGAATTGACAGATAAAAAGACTGAGATATAAGGGCATAGTTGCCAATTGGAGATACCCTAGACTTCTACGAAGATCAGCGTCATTCATTAAAATGTGGAAGACATTGAAGCAATAATAGATGCCAGCAAGCATTTCAAATATCACGAACCAAGCGGAAGTACGCCTTTTAACCGCATCTCTTCTCTTCCTGAATCAAAGAAGCATTTAAAACGAGCCATCAAGGAAAGGATACAATTGTTGGTTGGGGCATACATATCACTGGCATCATTTATTGATGACGATCTCGTCGATTTTTTAGAAGAGTGTAATGAGAATTTAGATAAAGAAAAGATAAAAGAAATATCAAAAATATATAAATTAGTTCTAAAAAATATGGACAAGCTTAGGAAAGAAATGGAGGATTTCGACCCTTTTGAGTTACCAACAGATAGTACTCGGGACGCACTAGACTCCTAGGGCGAGTTGCGTCATCAATGTAGGTATGAAGATAGAAAACCCAAATATAGAGCAAGGTGTAGCGAAAGTGGTAGTCGAGCCAAAGAAGATCAAATACTGCCTATACGCAAGAAAATCGACAGAATCTGAGGAACGGCAAGTGCTTTCCATAGATAGCCAAATCAGCGAGATGCTCCAACTGGCGGATCGTGAGGGGCTTGAAGTGGTCACCATGAAGCGTGAGAGCCATAGTGCAA
>DALYEI010000003.1:0-12342 GCA_031972685.1 Minisyncoccota bacterium
AATTATGAGTTTTTTAGAAGAATTAGTTAAAAGGGGACTCGTTAGAGAGTCACAAATAGTTGAGATAAAAAATCGCGCCAAAGAAAAATATAATGGTGATATTGATTTAGCTTTAGTAGAATTTGGTGTGACCGAAGATCAATCCCTTGCTATAAAGGGAGAGTATTTTAATATGCCTACGGCTAAAGTTAATCTCAAAGAAATTTCTTTCGGTATTTTAAAATATATTCCTGTTGATTCTGCAAAGTATTATAATTTTGTTCCTTTTGCTTTGCGAGAAGGAGTTTTGAATGTAGGTATTACTGATCCTGAAAACATTCAAGGCTTAGATGCGCTCCAATTCATTTCGGCGAAAATTAATCTACCTTTTAAAGTTTTTTTAATTAGTAAAGGTGATTTTGATTATGTTTTGAAAGCTTATGACGGAGCAGGTTCTCAAGTAAACGAAGCCTTGGATAATTTTGAAGACGGGGAAGAGAAAGACAAGAAAGAACTAGAAAATCAAATTAGTGAAGAAGCCGGCGACCCTGCTTTAGATAAAGAAATAAATCAAATTGGTGAAAATAAAAAAGAAGAAAAGATAGTGGAAGACGCTCCGATTATTAAGATCGTAGCTGTGATTTTAAAAAACGCACTTGAAGGTTCCGCTTCTGATATTCATATAGAACATACAGGGGATAAGGTCAAAGTTCGTTATCGTGTGGATGGGAATTTATATACAACTTTAGTTTTGCCTGTTAATACTCATAGTGGAGTTGTAGCTCGTATTAAAATACTTGCTAAACTACGTTTAGATGAAAAGAGAAAACCCCAAGACGGATCTTTTACTTCTAATATTGATGGACGAAAGATTGATTTTCGTGTTTCTACTATGCCTTCTTATTATGGGGAGAAAGTTGTGATGCGTATACTTGATTCTCAAAAAGGGGTTAAGGCTATTAATGACCTCGGACTTTCAGAAACTAATTTGGCTTTAATTAAAGATGCGATTAAAAGACCTTATGGGCTTATCTTGGTTACTGGTCCTACTGGTTCGGGTAAATCTACTACTCTGTATTCTCTGATGAACGAGCTCGATAAAGAAAAAAGCAATATAGTAACTCTCGAAGATCCAGTCGAATATCATATGCCTGACGTGAATCAGTCTCAAGTTTTACCTGAGATAGGTTATACTTTCGCATCCGGACTGCGTTCTATACTTCGTCAAGACCCAGATATCATAATGGTTGGAGAAATACGTGATAAAGAAACTGCTCAGCTCGCTATTCAAGCAGCTCTTACTGGACACCTCGTACTTTCAACTCTCCACACCAACAACTCGATTGGGGCGATTCCTCGTTTGATAGATATGGGAGTTGATCCTTATTTGATTGCTCCTACTTTGCTCCTTTCTGTAGCTCAACGTCTTGCTCGTACGACTTGTCCTTCTTCTCGTAAATTAGTAACAATGGACCCGAGTATTAAAGCTCAAATTGAGAAAGAAATTTCTGATTTACCAGATGAATTTAAAAATAAATTTAAATTACGTGATGAGATGTATGATACTGTGCCTTCATCTGATTGTCCTTCAGGTACACGTGGACGTATAGCTATTTATGAAATGTTTAAGATTGATAAAGAGGTGCAAGCAATGATTTTAAAAAATCCAGTTTATGATGATTTATATAAAATTGCTCGTAAAAACGGTATGCTTACAATGAAAGAAGACGCTATGTTTAAAGCTATTGAAGGTATAATTCCATTTGCTGAAGTATATAATTTTGCGAATGAGGGAGAGTAGTATTATAATAGAAGTATGGAAGGCGAAAAGAAAAAAATTCTATTAGTGGACGATGACGGTTTTTTATTAGATATGTATGCTTTTAAATTTAGTCAGCATAACTTTGATGTATTTACAGCGACTAATGGTAAGCAAGCTTTAGAAAAAATCAAAGAAGGACTTTCTCCGGAGATAATGATGATAGATATTATTATGCCTGAACTTAATGGTTTTGAGACTTTAGAAAAAATTCAAGAAGAGAATTTATTGCCTAATACTATAAAGATAATTCTTTCTAATAAAAATCAAACTGCTGATATTGAAAGAGGAAATGCACTCGGAGTTTCAGGATATATTATCAAAGCCAATACTGTGCCATCTGAAGTAGTCTCACAAGTGAATAAAATTTTAGAAGAAAAAAACCTTAAAAATTTAAAATAATATGGATTATAAAAAAGAATTAGAAGATGTAATAATGACCGTAATTCGCGAAAATGGATCTGATATCCATTTAGGGGCAGGGCGTTTACCTGCAATGCGAGTTTACGGAGAACTTATTTCTTTAGTGAAGCATCCAGTACTTTCTCAGGAAGATATGCTAGGTATTTTAGGTGAGCTTTTAGATAAAGAAAATGTTAAAAAGTTTTTAGAAGAAAAAGAAGCTGATTTTTCTTATGATTTTAGAGGTGAATCAAGATTGCGTTGCAATGCTTTTTTTCAAAAAGGTTTAATCAATATTGCTTTTCGTTTAATCCCTAAAGTTAAATCTTCCGATGAATTAAATTTACCACCAATCATTACTGAAATTGCAAAAAGAAAACAAGGATTTTTCTTAGTTGTAGGTCCAGTTGGTCAAGGTAAATCCACGACTCTCTCTTCTATGATTAATACTATTAATCGTGAGCAAGCACGTCACATAGTAACTATTGAAGACCCGATAGAATACGTCTATACTCCAGACAAATCTATAATCAATCAAAGAGAAGTTGGTATCGATACCAAAGATTTCCATACTGCTTTAGAATCTGTATTTCGTGAAGACGTAAACGTAATACTTATTGGAGAGATGCGTACTCCAGAAACTATTTCAACTGCTGTATCCGCGGCTGAGACTGGCCACCTTGTATTATCAACTCTCCATACTAACAATGCTTCTCAAACTATTGATAGAATTATTGATTCCTTCCCAAGTGGTCAACAAGAACAAATTCGTATTCAATTAGCTTCTTCTTTGCTTGGAATATTCTCTCAAAGATTAGTTCCTCGTATTACTGGAGGGCTTATCCCAGCTTATGAATTACTTTTAAATAATAATGCTGTTGCTAACTTAATACGGGAAAAGAGAACTCATGAAATCGACGTAGTTATAGAAACTGGTATGGAAAACGGTATGATAGACCTCAATCACTCTTTATTAGAATTAGTCCGTAAGGGTGAAATTACTATAGAAAATGCTTATCAATATTCTCTAAATCCAAAAGGTTTAGAGCGAATGCTTTAATTATTAAAATATATGTTATTCAAATATCAATCGATAGACGATAAAGGAATCAAGAAAGAAGGTGAAGTAGATGCTCCCAATCGCGATTTAGCTATTTCTGCTTTGCAAAGAAGAGGATTAATCATCGTCTCTATTAAAGAATCTGACAAGAAAAATGTTTGGGAAATGTCTTTCTTTGATAAAGTTAAAACTAAAGACGTTGTTATTTTATCTCGCCAAATCGCAACCTTGTTCGAAGCACAAGTTTCAGCACTTAAAGCTTTTACTATGCTTTCTGCTAATTCTGATAATAAACTTTTAGGTAAAAAGCTGCTTGAAATTTCTGATGATTTGCAAGCCGGAGTATCTATCTCAGGAGCGCTTGCTAAGCATCCGAAAGTTTTCTCTGAATTTTATGTGAATATGGTACGTTCTGGAGAAGAGACTGGTAAGCTTAATCAAACTTTCCTTCATCTAGCTTCATACCTCGATCGTCAATACGCTTTAACTTCTAAAACCCGTAACGCTTTAATCTATCCAGTGTTTGTTATTATTACTTTTTTCGTAGTTATGACTTTAATGTTCGTAGTTGTTATTCCAAACCTTGCAGAAATTTTAGAAAATTCTGGTCAAGAAATTCCAACTTTCACCAAAATTATTATTGGTTTATCTGATTTTTTCGTAAATTACGGATTTATTTTCTTAATCTTTATTGTTTTGTTTGGAATTTGGATGTGGCAACTCTCTACTACTGAAGCTGGTAAGAATTATATTGACAGACTTAAACTTTCGATTCCAGCAGTAGGGAATCTATATCGTAAACTTTATCTTTCTCGTATTGCTGATAACTTAGATACTATGCTAGTTTCAGGTATACCTATTGTGCGTTCTTTAGATATTACTTCAGACGTTGTTGGTAGTAAAATTTATAAAAACGTTATTAAAGAGTCCGCTGAAGGAGTAAAAGCTGGGCTTACCTTGTCTCAATCTTTCGAAAAACATAGCGAGTATATGCCAGCGATTATGATTCAGATGGTTAAAGTAGGAGAGGAGACTGGATCGCTTGGTCAAATTCTTAAAACTCTAGGGGATTTCTACAAAAGAGAAGTGGATGATGCCGTGGACACTCTCGTTGGACTTATAGAGCCGGTGATGATAGTAGTTCTCGGTCTCGGAGTTGGAATCTTGCTTGTTTCTGTGCTTGTACCTATCTATAACCTTGCAGGAGGAATAGGATAAAAAACAACCCCTAAATCCCCTTATCAGGGGACTTAAATCAAAATAGCCCCGCCTTCGGCGGGGCTATTTGTTTACCTCCACTTCGTAGCCTTGGCGTAGAAGTGTGGATAACTCACTTGTGTATTTTTTGTTTTCGCTTGTGATATAATATCTATATAAATAAAGTCGAAAATTATTTAAAAATATTAAAAGTTTATTATTAATTTATAGGTATTAAGTTTTAGTTTTTGGTTTCTATTTTTAGAACCTAAAACCTAGAACCTATAACCTAAATACAAATATGAAATTAAATTTCAAAAAAGGTTTTACATTGATTGAACTTCTAGTTGTAGTTGCAATCATCGGTATATTAGCTTCTGTAGTTTTAGCTTCATTAAACTCAGCAAGAACAAAGGGTACAGATGCTGCTATTAAAGCAAACTTAGCAAATGCTCGTGGACAAGCAGAGATTTTTTATGATACTACAACATTAGGCAATGGTACATATACAGGAGTTTGTGCTGTAGGTACTGGTACAATAAATGCTAACGTTTTAGCTGCTTCTACTGCTTCTGGAACAGGTACTCCTGTTGTAGATGGTAGTTTACAAACTACAGCTACAGCTAACTGTTATGCTACTGCTACAGCTTGGGCGGCTTCAGTTAAGTTAAAAGCTGCTGGTTATCATTGTGTTGATTCAGCAGGTGCTTCAAAAACAGTTACAACTGCATTGCCTGCAACTACAGCTGTTTGTCCAGCTTCATAATTTTGATTTTCTTGTTAAAAATAAAAAACCACTCGAAAGAGTGGTTTTTTATTTTGTTTAGTTTATAATATATATAAGTATTTTTTATAAAAATAATATAAATAAAATGAAAATAAATAAATTAAATTTTAAAAAAAGGGTTACCCTAAAAGCATCGAAGGGTTTTACATTGATTGAACTTCTAGTGGTAGTTGCAATCATCGGAGTGTTATCAACTATCGTCGTTGCTGCACTAAATGGTGGTCGTAGTAAAGGTAAGGATTCAGCTATAAAAAGTGATTTAGCAAACTTGCGAGGTCAAGCGGAAGTTTTGTTTGCTAATAATGGGGGATATGGAGTTGATGCTACTCCTACTGCCTTCACCTTAGGTGCTTGTACTAATACAGCGGATACCTTATTTGCTGATTCAACAGTATGGGCTCAACTTACTGATGCAATGAATAATTCAGGAGGTTTAGAATCTTGTGTTTCTACTTCTACTGCATGGTCAGTAGGTATTCAACTTGTTGAGAAACCAACAACTGAAGCTTGGTGTGTAGATAGTTCTGGACAAGCTAAAAAACTTACTCTTGACGGTACTCCAACTCAAGCAGAGTTGAATGCTTTGATTGTTAATGCAAGTAGTGCTCCCTTGTGTGATTAATTTAAATTTTAAAAATTACTTTTATAAATAATTATTTATTATAATTTTTGTCATGAAAATATTATATTGTCTTAAACATTTTATGCTTAAGATTGAAAGGAAATTTTTAATTTTAATTGTTGTTTTTTTAGCATCATTATTTTCTCAATTGATTTTTTATCCTAAATATGATTTAGATAGATCTATGTGGTCTAATCAAGCTCAATATTTTTTAGAAGGAGATAATAGACAGTACGATTTTTTACAAGCATACGGACATCCAGGAGGACTGATTATTGAGGGTACTATTCTTATAAGTAATTTATTTTATATAACTTATGATAAAGCTTTATTTATTTTTCTTTTATTTTTAGGGAGTTTAATTATAACTGCGATTTGTTATTTAATTTATTTATTAAAGAAAAATCTATTTTTTGTTTTAACTACCTTTTTTGTTTTAGGATTTCATAGGTTTTATTTAAATTTAACTCCTACTTCTTATATAGCTTCTTTACTTTTTGTTTTGCAAGCTTTTTATTCTTTATATTTATATGAGAATAGAGAAAAGTTAAAATTTAAGGATGTTTTAGGTTTTTCTTTATTGTCTGGATTAATTATGGCTACTCGTATAGATATAGGTTTTATCGGAACTTTATTCTTCGGTTTATTCTTATTGCCTCGTATTTCTATGCGAGATTTTATTTATTTTACCTTTTTAACAATAGGCTCATTTGTATTATTTGATCCTTATATGTGGTATATGCCCTTACAACATATAAGTGATTTAGCTTATAAATTTATTTATCATTATGAATTTTTTAATCAGGTAGAGTTAGACCTTCCTCGCATTTTAGATATTTCAAATTTAGTTATTATATCAGTTACATCTTTTTTATTTTTGTATTTTAATACAAGAAAAAAAATATCACTAAATATACGTTTTATTTTTTTTGTATTAAGTGTATCAATTATTTCATATTATATTTTTTTGACTTCTCAAATTAATGCTATTCGATATTTTATGCCATTTATTTTGATTTGGGAAGTATTGTTTCCTTTTATAATATTAGATTTATTTGAATATTTACAAAATAAAACACCTAACTTGTTTGAAAAGACTGACATTTTTTATTTAAAGATTTTGTTAGTTTTAATAATGCTATTCATCAATTTTTTTATTCCATTAATATGATTAAAAACAATACTATTACAATTGTCCTCCCAGCTTATAATGCGGAAAAGACTTTATATAAAACCTTAAGTGAGATTCCTGTTGAATTGATAGATTATTTAATTTTAGTTGATGATAAATCAAAAGATAATACTGTTAAGCTTGCAAAAGAGATTAGGGGAGAATGTAAATTGTTTCCTAATAAAGAAAACTTTTTTATTATTGAATTACCTGAAAACTTAGGCTACGGAGGAAATCAAAAAGCTTGTTACAATAAAGCCTTAGAATTAAATTCTGAAATTGTAATTATGCTTCACCCTGATTATCAATATGCTCCTAAAGCAGTTCGAGATTTTATAGAATTATTTAAATTGTCTAATTGTGATGTAGTTTTAGGTTCGAGAATTCGTAATCGCAGAGAAGCCTTAGATGGAGGGATGCCTATTTATAAATATTTTTCTAATAGATTTTTATCTTTTGTGCAGAATTTAATTACTGGAGAAAATCTCTCTGAGTGGCATACGGGTATGAGAGCTTATAAGAGGGAAGTTTTAGAAAGTATTGATTATAATAGTTTTTCTAATGATTTTATCTT
Source organism: Minisyncoccota bacterium (assembly GCA_031972685.1). Taxonomy (GTDB): domain Bacteria; phylum Patescibacteriota; class Minisyncoccia; order Phycocordibacterales; family UBA9973; genus UBA9973. The sequence continues at coordinate 7,612 of DALYEI010000003.1, forward strand.
TGATACTCAAATGTTACTGAATATTGTAGCTAAAAAATATCAAATTAGAGAAATTCCTGTACCTGTAAAGTATTTTGAAGAAGCCTCATCTATTAATTTTAAAAGAAGTTTAAAATACGGTATTTTAACGATGGTTGAGACTATAAAATACTTATTTAAGAGATAATTATATTCACAAGTTATTTTTAATTTATGATATAATTTATATATGATTTCATTTTTAAGTTTAGTATTTCTTTTACTTGGGCTTATTGTCGGTAGTTTTTTAAATGTAGTTATTTATCGTTTTAATACTCATAAAACCTTCGGGGGACGGAGTATTTGTATGTCTTGTAGGAATCAGATTTGTTGGTATGATTTAGTGCCGGTTTTTTCTTTCTGTTTCCTTTCTGGGCGATGCCGTCATTGCAGTTCTAAAATCTCTTGGCAATATCCGGCAGTAGAACTTGCGACGGGAATAATGTTTTTGCTTCTGTTTTCTAAATTTGAATTTATCTTTTGGGTAGATCCGTTAATATTTGCTTATACTTTTGGATTCTTCGCGACTATTTTTTCTGTGCTCATGGTGATTACTATTTATGATTTGAAGCATAAAATTATTCCTGATACTTTGTCTTTAGTTTTCGGAACTTTAGCTTTTATGTCAGTTTTTATTTTTTCTGATTTAATTTTGTATGTGCATATGCCGACTTTATATGAATTTGCTGGAATTTTAATTGCTTTACCTTTTGCATTTTTCTTCTTTGTTTCTGGAGGGAAATGGATGGGTTTCGGAGACGCGAAGCTCGCTATTGGTATTGGACTTCTTTTAGGACTTGCGAAAGGCCTATCGGCTGTAGCTTTAGCTTTTTGGATAGGAGCAGTAGTCGGAATTTTCTTGGTAATTTTAGGTAAGGTTCGTGGATTTAAAAGCGAAATACCTTTCGCCCCGTTTTTAGCTTTAGGAACTTTCTTAACTTTTCTTTTAGAATTTAATTTCTTTCATTTATATTAATGAATTTTAAAAAGCTACAAAAGAATAAAGGAATGACTTATGTTGAGCTTATTGTAGTTTTATCTATTGCTGGAATTATCGCTAGCATATCTCTTTTTAATTATAAAGATTTTCAAGACCGCGTTGATATGAAAAATTTAGCTAGTGATATTGCTAGTAAAATAGTTGAAGCTCAGAAAAACTCTATTTCCGGTAAATTACCTGTAACAGGAGCACCGAGCAGTACTTGGAAACCGTCATATGGAGTATATTTTGATTTAGAGAATGGTACTGATCCTAAAAAAAGTTTTTATTTATTTACTGATTTAGATGAAAATAAAGCTTTTAATTTAGGGGATATTAATGATTGTCCTATAAATGAATGTAGTGCTAAAGTCACCTTGGGTAATAATTATGAAATTAATGATCTTTATATTTATACTTCTGATGGCTCTCCTGATCCAACCGCTAATAATATATTACAACTTAGTATAAACTTTACTCGTCCGAATTCTGGAGCAATTTTTTCCAATAAAGATCCTAGTACTTATAATTCTGTTTTTGGAGAAAGTACTCAAATCTTTTATACAGAAATTATTTTATTAAACACTAGAAATTCTACTACTGCGACTATTAGAGTTCATTCTTCAGGTAAAGTAGAAATAATATAATATGGATATTAAAAAATTAAAAATTAATATAGGAGGATATACTATCATAGAAATGATGATAGCTATTTCGATATTTCTTATTGTTATTTCTATCGGAATGAATGGACTTTTGCAATCTAATTTAGTTTTAAATAAATCTCGTGATATGAGAAATATTATGGATAATTTATCTTTTGTTATGGAAGATATGTCTCGTAGTATTCGTACTGGATATAAATATCGTTGTTTTGATGAAGGTTTAATTTGGGAAAATTCTTACATTCAAGATGGGTCTTTAGAAATTCCTCGCAGTTGTGCTTTAGGACATGCAATAGCTTTTGAAGAAGCAACTACAGGAACTGTAGGTGAGGCAAAAGATCAATGGATTTATCGTTTTGGTTTTGATGAGAGGACTGGAGGATTTACTATCTATAAGTCTATAAATGGAGGATTAAATTTTTACCCTTTAACTGATTCTAAAATTGTTTTTGATCAAACTTCTGGGATTTCGGTTTTGGCTGCCGAACCCCAAGATGCTGATCCTGTAAATGACGGTCAACCTTTTGTTATTATTAGACTTTCTGGTTATATAGAGTTTAAAGGAATTAAAACGCCTTTTAACTTACAAACTTCTGTCTCTCAAACCTTAATAGATATTACTATTTAATATATGAAAAAAAATAAGATAAAATTCAATAAAGGTTCTATCCGAAATGCTACGCATAATGTTGCAGGTGGGTTTACTTTAGTCGAGACTTTAGTTGCCATTTCTATTTTTACTATTGCTCTTATTGGTATGCTTAATATTACTGGCGGAACTATTTCTGATACAAATTACGCTAAAGATAAACTTGTTGCCAATTATCTTGCCTCAGAAGGCATAGAATATATTCGTAATTTGCGTGATACTTATAATCTGTATGAAGCGAATGGTTGGGATGGATTTTTGTCTCATATCAAGGTTTGTAAAGTTGAAAATAAAACTGGTTGCTATATAAATCCGCGAAATATCGATTTTAATAATCAAACTCAACCTATGAAATCTTTAGAGGTCAACGAATGTGCCGGAGGAGTTTGCCCTAATTTATACTATGAACCAGATTTAGCAATTTACAAATATAATTATATTTCCGGCAACCTTACTTCTTTTAGTCGCAAAATCTTTATTGAAGAATTACCTACCCAAAATTTACAAGATAAAGAGATAAAAGTAACTTCTACTGTTTCTTTTGTTGCTGGTCGTAGGTCAAGCTCTGTGACTTTTACTACTTATTTAAAAAATTGGAATGAATTTTAATATGAAATTTTTTAATAAAAAAAATAATAATAAAGGCTTTGTAATTTTATTTGCTGTGATTTTAACTAGTATAGTTTTATCTGTTACGTTAGGTTTATCAGATATTACTTTTAAAGAATTAAAATTTGGAACTCAAGCGCATAGTACCGGAGAGGCATTCTTGGCGGCTGATACTGGAGCTGAATGTGCTTTACTTTATGAATTCAAAGGTAGTTTTATGACCTCTACTGGAGATAATATTTATGGTTATCCTACTACTGATTCTGAGCCTCTAACTATTGAATGTGCCGGTAGTACTATTGCTCTTAATTTAGACGAAAATAATCTTTATTCTAGTACTGGGCCTTGGGTATTTTATTTGCCTAATTTAGGTAGTGGAGGTAAGGCTTGTGCAAAGGTGACTGTGACCAAGAACGGCATCGCAACTAATATAATTTCTAAAGGTTATAGTGATGGAGGGCAGACTTTAAATTGTTATTCTACAAACCCAAATTTGGTAGAACGTGAAATAGAAATTAATTTGTAATATGAACGAAAAAGAAGCAAAAGTTAGAGCAGAAAAATTAGAACGGGAGATAAATCGTCTAAGAGAAGAATATCATACTAATGATAATACAAGTTTGACTGACGAAGTTTACGACTCTTTGACTCGGGAATTGCGAGAGATTTTTAAAATTTATCCTGATTTAGAAGATCCAAATTCTCCTCTTCATCGAGTAGGAGGAAAAGCATTAGATAAATTTGAGAAAATTACTCATAAAGTCCGAATGCTTTCCTTAAACGACGTTTTTTCTTTTGAAGAATTATTAGATTGGGAAAAGAGAATCGAGAAATTAATTCCAAATACAAAGTTTGAATATTTTTGTGAAGTAAAATTTGACGGACTTGCTGTGTCTCTTGTGTACGAAAACGGAATTTTAAAAACTGGAGCAACTCGGGGAGACGGATTTGTCGGCGAAGATATAACTAATAATTTGAAAACTATTTCTACTATTCCAATAAAGTTACAAGGTAAAAATATTCCTAAATATTTAGAAGTACGCGGAGAGGCTTTAATGTCTAAAAAGACTTTAGAGAGTTTAAATAAAAGATATAAAAAAGAAGGCAAGAATTTACTTGCTAATACTCGTAATGCTGCTGCGGGGAGTTTACGTCAACTTGATCCGAAACTTGCTAGAGATAGGAATCTTGATTTCTTAGCTTATGATATTGCTACAATTGATGGCATAGATCTTAAAACTCATAGTGATAAGCATCAATTACTTAAAGATTTAGGATTTCAAGTTGATACTCATGATTTGAAAACTTCTAATACTGAAGAAGTAAAGAAGTTTATTTTAAATTTTGAAAAGAGAAGAGATTCTTTTGCTTTCGGTACTGATGGGATTGTTGTCTCTGTGAATGAACTTAATTTACAAGAAACCTTAGGAGTAGTGGGCAAGGCCCCACGGTATATGGTCGCTTATAAATATCCAGCTGAAAAAGCTACCACTGTAGTTTTAGATATTATTACGAATATAGGACGGACGGGAGTTTTTACTCCACTGGCTATTTTTAAACCTACTCTCGTTGCAGGTTCAGTAGTTTCAAAAGCAACTTTGCATAATATGGATCAAATCGAAAGACTTGATATACGAATAGGAGATACTGTAGTTATAGAAAAAGCAGGGGACGTTATTCCGAAAGTTGTAGAAGTTTTACCTAGACTTCGTACAGGGAAAGAAAGGAAGTTTAAAATGCCTCAAATTTGCCCAGTTTGTAAAAATAAAATTGAGAAAAAAGAAATTGAAGCGAATTCTTCTGTGGCCTAT
>DALYEI010000003.1:12352-57175 GCA_031972685.1 Minisyncoccota bacterium
ATTGGATATTTTTCATCAATATTTTTTTCATACAAAAGTTTTTGATATTTACGAACTTGGTCCGAAAGTCTTGAAGAGATTTAAAGACGAAGGTCTTATTACTGATGCGTCTGATATATTTACTTTGCGAGTTGAAGATATAGCGAATTTAGAACGTTTCGGAGAAAAATCAGCGGAGAATATTGTCCGAGAAATTGAAGAAAAGAAGAATATAACTTTAGCGAAGTTCCTCTGGGCGCTCGGCATACTTCACGTAGGGGAAGAGACTGCTCGCGATTTGGCTCTTAATTTCGGCACTTTAGAAAAAATCAAAAATGCGACTTTAGAAGAATTAAATAATCTTGAAAATGTAGGAGTAGCAGTTTCTAAAAGTTTACATGAATTTTTTAATGATAAAAATAATATAGCTTTTATTGATAGACTTTTAGCAAAAGGAGTAAAAATTAAAAAAGTAGAAAAAGTTGAAAAAGGTAAATTCGATGGATTAACTTTTGTGCTTACTGGAACTTTGCCTACTTTATCTAGGGAAATAGCAAAAGAGAAAATACTTAATCTTGGAGGAAAAGTCTCAGGTTCAGTTTCTAAAAATACGAGCTTTGTATTAGCGGGGGAAGACGCCGGTAGTAAACTCAAAAATGCAGAAACTTTAGGAGTAAAAATAATCAACGAAGCAGAGTTTTTAAAGATGATTAATTAATATGAAAAAAATTATTACGGTAAATGATAAAATGCAAAAAGGGTATAAATATACTTTAACTAAAAGAATAGGAAAGGATTTTGATCCATCTTTTCGACCTGACTTAACTCCTAAAGAAATGCTTGAATTAGGAGTTTTCGGAGGATTATATATGACTGATTGTCAAAAGGAATTTCCTAAAAGCTGGTTTAAAAATGCTAAACTAGCTACGCCAGATTTATTTGGTAAAAAGAAATATCAAAAAGATTTAAACTTTTTTAAAATTCGTGCGAGTCAATCATTAGAAGAATGGAATAAAAAAGGTTGGATTCATCCGGATGATCCGAGAGGATGGTTTCAATGGTATTGTCGGTATTATATGGGTCGTAGGCATCCTGATGATGCTAGACAAATCAAAAGATGGGTAAACATGAAGCGTCATATAATTTGGCTTAAAAATGCTTGCCGAACAGGGGACATCTTCTGCCGTCCTCGTCAACGCCAAGCTTTACTTCACTGGGCGTACGATAGTCGGAAGTTGTAGAAAAATTTTTATTTTATATAATATACTTATGAATAAAACTTTAAAAGGGAATTGTGAGAGTTGTTTAATGCCTTTTGCGAAAGATCCAAAAGGAGAGAATAGAGAGAGTGAGCAATATTGCTCTTATTGTTTTACAAATGGTAGTCTTTGCTATACTGGTAATGACGTAAAAGAATTTAAAAAAGCTATGGTAGAAGCAATTGTCGCTCGCGGAGAATCTCGCATCAAAGCTCATATCTATGCATTTATGGCAGGCTTTGCTCCGAGATGGAAAAAGAAATAAATTTATCAAAAATATTTTTTCCGTAGATGAAGAACGTCTTTTGATAAAGGTTCCCCAATAGAACTAATTTTAGATATGAGTTCTTTTGTTAAAGAGAACATTTGAGTTAATTCTTTTCTTGTATTTATGGATTTATTTTCATAAATATATATTTTATTTTCTATAGATTCTATGTTTAAATGAGACCAATTTTCTAGTAATTTTAGCATGAATTCTGGTGTAAATATTTGTAATATTTCTATTTCAAATTCTTTTTCTGCTTCTAAATCAAAATATTTATTAAAATCTCCTTCAAGTTTAAGTTGATTCAAATTTTTACTTTTTAAATCTATTGAAGAAAATATATTTAAAAAACCTTTTTCCTTTAAAACAAAATTAGGTAAATTAAAATTTGTTGTTATTTCAACAATTTGGAAATTATATGTTCTTTTGTATTTTCCTAACCCCATAGAATATAAATAAGAAAATATTTTTACTTCTTTGTTTTCTATTTTACCAATTAAAATATGACTTATATATCTATCATTTCCATTAGAAAATAAAGAACCCTCGAGTTGACTAATATTAAAGTGATCTTGATATTCAAAATTTATCGATTTCGCAAATTCTTGAAAAAATATTTTTTTTGCTTGATTAACAATATCAAAAATAAAGAAAAAGATAAAAACAACAGATAAGCCGATTAAACTACCTAAAATATCATTTATTGTTTTATTTTCAGAAGAAAATGAAGAAACTAAAATTATAATAATTATTGGTATTATTAAAATAAAGGCTTTTTTCTTTAATAATTTTATTGATGTTTGATTAATACTTTCCATTAAAGATATTATAACAAGAAGCTTTAAAAGATGTATAATAAATTTATGAAAAATATATTTGTATATGGAACTTTGTTGTTTCCTGAAATACTAGAGAGATTAACTGGTAAAACTTTTAAAAGTAAAGAGGGTTATTTAAATGATTTTAAACGTTATGAAATTTTTGATGATAATATCCCTCGAAAGTATCCTGCAATTATAGAGAGTAAGGGTGAGAAGGTAGAAGGTAAAATAGTATTTGATTTAGACCAAGAAAGTTTAAATATTTTAAATTATTTTGAAGATGAAAAATATGAACCTAAAATTCTAAAAGCTTATTCTCATAGTGGCGAGGAGTATCAAGTTTTAGTTTACGTTTGGAAAGATGAATTTAAAGATATGCTAAAAGGGGATTGGGATATAGATTATTTTAAAGATAATTATTTATCAATTTACCTAAATGAAATTATCCCTAGAGTTTTAGGGGAATATAAAAATATGTAACTTCTGCGGAGGGTTGGAGATTCAGCTACTACATAGCCAGGTATTTTTCGACAAATTTTTATAAAAAATTAGTAGACCGAAAAATCTTTCGAATATCAACAAAAGTTCCCCCAGACCTTTTTCCTAAATTTACTTTGTAAATTTCTCCTGCGGAGGGTGGGAGATTCGAACTCCCGATGCCCGTAAAGACATACAGACTTTCCAGGTCTGCGCACTAGACCGCTATGCGAACCCTCCAATATATTAAATTTACATTATTTTAACAAAAAAGAAAGAGTGATATAATATAAATATGGAAAATAATGACCCTTTTAATAAAAAACCAATTAAACCTCAAAATCCTTTTGACAAGCCCAGTCAAAAACCTAATGATGATTATAAAAAACTTAAGGATTCAATTGAAAACTTTTCAGGAACTCCAAGAAAAAATTTAGGTATAAATTTAGAAAACTTTGAACCCGAAGATCAAGACGTATTAATAAAATTAATTGAAGTATTAAAAGATCGTTATACCGATCAAGAAGTAATCGATCATATTTTTGAATTAACGAATTGTTCAGAAAGTGCTATACAAGTATTTAAATTACTGAATGGTGTCAATGGCGAATCAATTCATACCGAAGAAGAAATAGCAGAAATAATTTATAATGAGAAAACCGACAAGAAAGGTATCTCAATTTCACGTGTTAAACAACTTAGAGATCAAGTAGAACGTGCTATCTGGAGAAAAGAAATTTTAGAATATATAAAAACCCTTTATTAATTAGTATGTTAACAAAAAGTAAGGGAATGCTATAATATAAGTATGGAAAACCTTTTACATTCAGAAATATTTTTCTTTATTTCAAGTATTTCTTTTATATTATTAACTATACTTTTATCTATAGCTGTATTTTATATTATTTCAATTTTAAGAGATTTTAAATCTGTTTCTAAAAAGATAAAAAGCGGAGCGGATTATGCTGGAGAGCACGTAGAAGAATTAGCAAAAAATTTAGAAGAAAGTGCAATTTATAAATTTATTTTTGGTAAGAAAAGAAAAACTAAAAGTAAAAAATAATTATTAATTTTAAAAAAATTTATGAAGAAAAAAACAACAAAGAAGGGAAGTACAAGTAGTAAAATTAAAAAGGGAGTAGCTTTAGGAGTAGTTAGTGCTTTAGCTTATGAATTTATGGGTCCAGATGGCAAGAAGAATAGAGCTAAAGCTATGAAGATGGGTAAAGAATTAAAAGATGAAGCTATGGAAGTCTTCGAAGATGTAAAAGGTGCAGTAATGCCTACTTATAACAAGATTAAAAAGGAAGTAAATAAAATAGATAAAAAGGATATTAAAAAGAAAATCAAAGAAGTAAAGAAAGAAGCGAAAGGTGTAGTTAAGTCGGTAAAGAAAAATGTTAAAACTTTAGTTAAAGAAGTTAAAGGTAAAAATACAAAAAAGAAGAAATAAATGCAAAAATTTTATTTAATAAATAAAAAAATTGGCGAAACCCCTCTAGAAGCTCTAGAGGTTTTTCGTAATAAGAAAAAGATTGATCCGCAAGTTCCGATGACTTATGCTGGGCGACTTGACCCTATGGCTTCAGGTTTACTTTTGATTTTAGTTGGAGAGGAATGTAAGAATAAAGAGAAATATTTAGGTCTTGATAAAGAATATGAATTTCAAGTTTTGTTTGGTTTTTCTACTGATACTTATGATATTTTAGGGAAAGTTACAAAGGTTTCACCTTTACAATTTTTTTTAAAAGAAGATTTAGAGAAATTAATAAAGAAAAATTTAAAAAACTTTAAAGGCAAAATCATTCAGAAATACCCGATTTATTCTTCTAAAACTGTAGATGGTAAACCTCTTTTTACTTATGCGAGAAGTGAAAAAGATGTAGAAATTCCAGAGCGAGAAGTTAATATTAAATCTTTAAAATTCTTAAACCTTAAAAAGGTTTCTTCTCAAAAAATCTTAAAAGATATAGAAGGTAGAATAGCGAAGGTAAAAGGTGACTTTAGGCAAAAAGATATATTAAAGATATGGCAGAAAAACTTAAAGAAGAAAAATAATTTTTATATTGGATATTTTAAGGTTCGTTGTAGTAGCGGAACTTATGTTCGTAGTATTGCAAATACTTTAGGGGAAAATATAATTATGCCAACTTTGGCTTTTAATATTAAAAGAGTCAAAGTAGGTAAATTTAAGCTTTAATTTGTTACTTAAAAATGCTAGAATTGTTTCTATGTTATCAAGTATTTTAATTGTTGTAGGTTTAGTATTATTTGAGACAATTTCGTCTGTAGATAATGCTATTATAAATGCTGAAGTCTTAAATACAATGGGTGCGAAAGCTCGTCGTTGGTTTTTGACTTGGGGTATGTTTATTGCTGTATTTTTAGTACGTGGACTTTTACCTTTCGGTATTATTTGGGCTTTTAATAGTAAACTCTCTCCGTACCAAGTTTTATCTGCCGCTTGGAGCTCTGATCCTTTAGTGCAAGCTTCAATAGAAAAATCTGCCCCAATATTACTTATTGCCGGAGGGGTTTTTCTTTTATTTTTATTTTTGCACTGGCTTTTCTTAGAAGATAAAAAACTCGGTCTACCTAGAACTGAAAAATTCTTTATGTCTAAGGGGGTTTGGTTTTATGCTTGTGTGTCTTTGTTGCTCGCAGTTATTACTTGGTTTGCTTTGAAGGAAAATAGCATGATGGGCTTCGGTGCAGTCGTCGGTTCTACTTTATTTTTTATTACGCATGGTTTTAAACAAAATGCTGAAGAACAAGAAAAGAAATTACTCGGTTCTGCTCAATCTGATTTGAGCAAACTTTTCTTTCTTGAAATTATCGATACGACTTTTTCTATAGATGGAGTTCTCGGAGCTTTTGCTTTTACTTTATCTATACCTCTCATACTTATTGGTAATGGTATTGGAGCTTTCGTGGTTCGTGAACTAACTTTACGTAATATTGAAAGAATTAAAAAATATGTATATTTAAAAAATGGAGCTATGTATTCTATTTTAGTTTTAGGAACAGTTATGACTTTGCATGCTTTTGGTGTTCATATACCTGAATACGTATCTCCACTTTCAACTTTTATAATTATTGGATATTTCTTCTGGAAATCTAAAAAGGCAATTACCTTAGAATTAGCTTAATTTTAAAACCTCCTTTTGTGGGAGGTTTTTTGATATAATTACTTTATGTCTTTATTTGATGAACAATATAAAAAGTTAAACGCTTTGCAGAAGGATGCTGTAGACTCTATTGAAGGGCCGGTTATGGTTGTAGCTGGGCCGGGTACTGGCAAGACTGAAATCTTGACTTTACGTATTGGTAATATTTTAAAGAAAACTGATACTAATCCGGATTCAATACTTTGCCTTACTTTTACTCGTTCTGGAGTTCGAGCTATGAAAAAACGTTTGTCTTTGTATATTGGTAAAGATGCAGACAAAGTTAAAATTTCTACTTTTCACTCTTTTGCTATTGAAATAGTTCTTAAATATTATGAATTGTTGGGTTTTACAAATTTACCAAAGTTGATCGAAGAAGAAGAGATTGTTTTTTTAATTGATGATATTTTAGAGAGTGAGTCTTGGAATTATTTGCGTCCTCGTAATAATCCACAGATGTATTTCAGTGATCTCAAAAGCTTATTTTCTATTTTAAAAAGAGAACGTATTACAGTAGATGAATTTGAAAATCAAATTCTAAATGATATTAAATTTTTAGAAAACGATGAAAGTAGTATTTCTTCTCGGGGTGAGAATAAAGGTAAACTTAAAAAAGAAGTAGAAGCTAAAATTGAGAGTTTGAGAAAAACTTTAGAAGTAGTAGCTTTTTATCGTATTTACGAAGAACGTAAAAAAGAATATGCTTTGATGGATTATGATGATGTTTTAGAATATATCGTAACATTAGTTTTAAATCATGAAGACGCTAGAGCTGATATTTATGAAAATTATCAATACGTTTTAGTTGACGAGCATCAAGATTCAAGCGGAATTCAAAATAGTTTTTTGAAAGCAGTTTGGGGAGAAATAGAAAGTCCAAATATTTTTGTAGTAGGAGATGATCGTCAGCTTATTTATGCTTTCTCTGGAGCAAAGCTTAACTATTTTGAAGAATTCGCAAATTATTTTGGTAAAACTAAACTCATTACTTTAGTTGATAATTATCGTTCGACTGAAAAGATTTTAGATTTAGCTCACAACTTACTTCAAAGTACTCTCTCAAAAGAAAAATTAAAAAGTAATAATGGTAATGGCGAAAAGTCTATTTTAAGAGAATATAACTATGATCGAGATGAAATCTTAGGAGCTGGGCTTTATTTCAAAAAGCTTTTAGATAAAGGGGAAAGTCCTTCTGAAATGGCGATTTTAGTACCTAAGAATTATCATGTGACGAACGCTATTTCTATCCTTGAGTCTTTGAATTTACCAGTTGTAAATAATGATAATAAATCTTTATTCAATTTAAATAAAACAGATTCTTTTTTACGTATTTTAAATATTTTAAATAATCCCTTCGATCATATTTCTATATCTTTAGCTTTGCTTGATAAAACTTCTAAAATTCCATTTCTCGAAGCTCACAAATTCCTAGAAGAAAATAAAAATAAGAATTTTAATTTAGAAACATTAATAAATTATAATAAAAACTCCGGTACGCTTTTCGGTTCACAAAACAGTATTTTATCGTTTGGTAATAATTTATTTTTACTTTTAAATCAGAAAGGTGATAAATTATCTCATTTAATTTCTGAAGTGGGGAATCAGTTTTATATAAATAATTCTATTAACCATGAAGATTTATTAGAAAACGTAGAACTCGTTAGAACTTTTATTCACCTTGCTTTGCTTTTCGAAACTAAAAAAATCAATCCGAGTTTAGGGGAATTTATAGAATATCTTTCAAGGTTAAAGCAGTATAAAAATCACATAGCAGTTGCGACTCTAAATAAAGGCAAAGGTATTGAAGTTATGACTTTGCACAAGTCGAAAGGTTTAGAATATAAATACGTTTGGATTGCACATATGAATGAAGAAACTGTTATGTCAGAAAAACGTAATCCTTTTACATTACCAGAATACGTCAAAGAACGTTTAGCTAAGAGAAATATTGAAGACGCTAAACGCGAACTTTACGTAGCTATTACTCGTGCGCGTGAATTTTGTAATATTTCTTATTCTGCTTTTGACCTTAAAGGTAGTGAGCTTACTTTATCTGGAATTATTAAAGATTTAGATGAAGTACATTTTAGTAAAAAAGATAAAAATGAAAATGAAGAAGAATTATTAAACAACGATATTAACGGAGCAAAGATTTTCACTTCTAGTATTTTTGATATAGTAAATAAACCGGAAAACTCTGAGATTTTAAATGATTTAAATAATTTTGTTAAAGAGAATTATAAAGATATTAAAGTTTCGGTTTCGCTTTTAAATAACTTTTTCGAATGTCCTTTTAAATGGTATTTTAGAAATTTTTTGAAATTACCTGAAGTGAAAAGTAGTTCGCTCGCACTCGGTAGTAGCGTACACAATACTATTGAATTTATTCTTAAAAATCAAAAAATCCCTAATGAAAAAGTTATCAAAGATTTTATTAAAGAAAGTTTACAAAAAGAAGGAGTTAATAATCTTAAAGATTTAAATCGCTTAGACAAAGAAGCTTTTAGTATTATTGAAAATTGGATACAAGATTTTTATCCAAATTTGAGAGAGACTTTTCAGTCTGAGAGATCTCTTTCTTTGCGAGAGAAAGATTTAGATATTTTGATTTATGGTAAACTTGATTTGACTGAGCGCTTAGAAGACGGTTCAATAATTATTACCGACTTTAAAACTGGAAAACCTAAAACTAAAAATGAAATTGAAAAGTTTGATGAAGAGGGACGTATGTCTCCCTATATGCGTCAGCTCGCTATGTATTCGTATTTAGTACGTGATGCAGAGAAGGGTAGTAACGTCGAGCTTTCTAAATTACTTTTCCTTGAAGCCGATCCGAAAGATAAAAATAAAGTTTATCAAACTTGTATAAACGAAGAGCAAATCGATTTACTTAAAAGAGATATTTCTGATTATGTAGAATCTTTAGAAAACTCGAGTTGGGTAGAGAGAAAGTGTAATTTTAAACCTTTTGGCGGTAAAAATGAACCTTGCCCTCATTGCACTTTAGCTAAGAATATATTTTTGAAATAAAATACGGCACCTTTTGAGTGCCGTTAAGTTTTTTTGAGATATTTTTATAAGTTTTTTAAGGTAACCAATCTTATTGTAATTTTTTTTACAAATCAAAAACTTTTAATTTTATCTCCCAATTATAATCAATGAACTTCGTTATTTTTTGTGCAGGTACTTAGATGTTTCAGTTCCCTGCAGGGCTAAAGAATTTAGATATCACAGGTCGCTTGCACCTCCTTCTAACTTATCGCAGCTTGCCACGCTTATTATTGCCGATTAAAAAATAACTTAAAAACTCTATTAAACTTAACCTATTAATTTTTATAAGTCAATTTCTTGCAAATATAGGGTTTTAGGGTTATATTTTATATATTAAATATGCATAAAAAGGTAAACACAAAATCCAAAGAAGAATTATTGCGAGATATTGAAAATGAAAATTTTCGTCGTAAGACTATTTCTTTTTATAAATACGTAAAAATAGAAAATCCGCGTGAGATGAGGGATTTCTTATTTGATAAATTTAGTGAGCTTAAATGTCTCGGTAGAATTTATATAGCTCATGAAGGAATAAATGCGCAAATGAACGTACCAGAGCATAACTGGGAAACTTTTGATTCTTTTATTCAAAATTCGAAAGAGTTCGGAGGAGTACCTTATAAGGTAGCTGTAGAAGAGCGTGGTAAGTCTAGTTTCTTGAAACTTATAGTTAAAGTTCGTCCGAAGATTGTTGCAGACGGACTTGATGACTCTACTTTTGATCCTTCAAATACTGGAGAGTATGCTGTTGCAGAAGAAGTCAACGATATGATTGATCGCGGGGTTACGGTTATCGATATGCGTAATATGTACGAAGCCGCAATAGGGCATTTCGAAAATGCAAAACTTATGAATGTTGATACTTTCAGAGAGCAGTTAGCGAAAGTTACCGATATGTTTAAAGATAAAAAAGATGAAGAAGTACTGCTATATTGTACTGGAGGAATTCGTTGCGAGAAAGCTTCGGCTTGGATGAAGCATAATGGGTTCAAGAATGTGAAGCATATCAAGGGAGGAATTATAGATTATGCTCATCAAGTTAAAGCTAAAGGTTTGCAAAATAAATTCAAAGGTAAAAATTTCGTTTTTGATGAGAGGTTAGGAGAGAGAATAGGGAATGAGATTATTTCGTATTGCCAAGTTTGTGAGAAGACTAAGTGCGACGACTATATGCATTGCAAAAATACTTCTTGCCATGTTTTATTTATTTGCTGTAAAGATTGTGAGAGTAAACTTTCCGGATACTGTAGCAAGATTTGTCATATCTGTGATAAATTCCCAAAGAAAGTTAATCAATTCTTGGTAGGCAAAAGCAAGCAAAATCACGAAAAGCAATTTAAGAAAAATTATAAAAGATAAATTTTTATTATGGAAAATATAAACAGAAGAGAATTTATAAAGAAAGTTGGATTAGGTATTGGTGCAACTTTAATTCCTAAAGAATTATCCGCTTTTAAAGAAAATAAAGAATCTTTAAATAAATATACTGAATTTAAACCTACTAGAGAAAAATTTAAAAATGGTGAATTTGTTTATTCTGTTGAATCAGAAGGTTCAAGAGTTGGAGAATTTTGGCCTGTTAAAGGAATAAATTTAGTTACCAAAGAAACAGATCCTCAAATATTCAGTGGTGATTTATCTGATATTAACACAAATTTGAAAGGCGTAGCTACTGCTCCAGACGGCATGAGCGCTGGTTCGTTAGGTAACTATAAAATGGAAGGTAAAAGTCTCTCTAATGGTAGAGAATGTGGAGATGGAAATATTCCAAACTATGGAATAGTTTTAGTTAAAAAAGGTTTTGATATAACATTTACTCATAAAAAAGAAATTTTAGACTTTCAAAATTTTTACAATGAAGCGAAAAATAATAAAAATACTTTGTTCTTTTTACCAAGTATTTATCGTAATGGTAATTTTCTAGATTCAAAAAATTTTATAGATAAAATTTTAATTAGAAGAGAAAATCCTAATAATGCTACTCAAATAGGTGTAATTCTTTTTGACTCACCTATATCAGGTAACGATGCTAGAGAAATAGTTTTAGGGTTGGACAGAAATGATCAACAAGGAAAATCTATTTCAAAAACGACTCACATATATGTTTTAGATGGTGGTCCGAATTGGGGAGGTAGTTTAAAAGAAGTTTATATAGACAATCAAAAAACCCCTGAATTAATAGAAAAAGGAACAAGGGACCCTGAAGTTGTTACTAATTATTTAGTTTTTTATTAATTTAAAAACCACTTTCTAGAAAGTGGTTTTTAAATTTATCTTACTACTGCATTGAATTTTGTAGTTGTTTCTTCTTCTACTTTTTTATGGAGAATATCTATTTCTTCACTTGTTAGTGTTCTTTCGATTGATCGATAAACAATATGAAAAGCATAACTCATTTTATCTGATCCGAATTTAGCGTCATTTTCGTATTTATCCATAAGGCTAATCTCTTCTACTAAATCTCCCGCAAGTTCACGTACTAAGTCGAAATAATCATTCGGTACAAAAGTTTTCGGTACGATAAACGATATATCACGAGTTATAGGAGGGAACTTCGAAACCTCTACGAATTTTTGACCTAAATGAAGTTGCTTGGTTACTCGTTCATCATAACTCCAAAGTAAACGTATATCTGGTAAATCCATACTGATAATAGCGAGTCTTTCAAGTCCGAATCCGAAAGCCCAATTACTCCATTCATTAGGGTCAAGTCCTAAATTTTTGATTATAGTATCAGTCATAATTCCGCAACCGAGTACTTCGATCCATCTTCCACCGATTTCAACTTCCATCTCGAGTGAAGGATCAGTATAAGGGAAAGTGTCTTTGTTAAAACGGTATTTGATATTTTCTCCGAAAATAGCTTTCGCAATATTTGCTAAAACGTTTTGCAAATCATCAATCGTAACTTCCTTAACATTTTTAGGTATTAGGAATCCTCCGTCCATTTGATGAAAAACGTTCATATGATTTCTATCGATTTCATCTTTACGATAAACTTTTCCAAAAGAAAAGAACCCCAAAGTTTCTTTGTTAGCTAATTTCTTTTTGATTTCTTCTTGAGTCAAATAGTAATACCACATCACAGTAGTATGCGGACGCAATATGTGAGATTTATCTAAGAAATAAGTATCACTCGCTTTGCGTGCAACGTGATCTGGAGCAAAATCATAAAGATCAAAAGTTATTTCAGTTGTTACTATTTCTGGAGATTTAATAATATCAAAATCTTTAAAATCCTCTATAGCTAAAATACGGTTTACAATTTCTCGTATAGGTGAACCATCTTTTCTAGATAGGTCATCCATACTTAAGTATTTCTTCATTCGTAAAGCTTCAGTATCAGTTCTTTGATTAAGATTAGCTAATAATTCTTCTTCATTATTAAGTTTAATATTGTATTCCATCTTTTAAATATAATGAAAAATTAAGGAAAAGTAAACCCCGCACCAAAAAATTCTTCGAATTTTTTGGTGCGGGGTAAAGGCTAATCGAATTGTAGCTTTAGGAAATTTTTGCTATAATATACTAATATGGCAAAGGAAAAAGAAACTAAAAAGGGTAAAGAAGGTTCTTATGGAGCTGATCAAATTTCGGTCCTAGAAGGGCTAGAGCCGGTACGTAAGCGTCCAGGAATGTATATTGGTACAACAGGTCCAGACGGACTTCATCATCTAGTTTGGGAAATCTTTGATAACTCTCGCGATGAGGCTATGGGAGGATATTGTAATGATATTGAAATTACTTTGTTACCCGGTAATACTATCCGCGTAGTTGATAACGGACGTGGAATTCCAGTTGACGTTCATAGTAAAACTAAAGTTTCTGCACTTGAGACTGTTATGACGACTCTGCATGCCGGAGGTAAATTCGGAGGGGAAGGATCGGGATATAAAGTTTCAGGAGGACTTCACGGAGTAGGTGCTTCGGTAGTGAATGCACTTTCTATTTTCTGTAAAGCAGTAGTTCATCGGGACGGAGGAATTCATATGCAAGAATATAGTCAAGGTAAGAAAAAGGGTGCTGTAAAAAAGATAGGAACTTCAAAAGCTCACGGAACTATTATTACTTTTACTCCTGATGAAGAAATATTCGGTAAAATAGTTTTTGATTGGAATACTATCGTGAATCATCTCCGTCAGCAAGCTTATCTAGTACGAGGACTTCGTATTTCTATTATTGATGCGCGTGAGATGGATGCGGATATGCTAGTAAACAGCAAAAGCTCTAAATTTAATTTAGATGAAATAACTTATTTTAGAGAACTAGGTTTTGAAGTTCCTTCTATTACTTATTATTTCGAAGGAGGACTTATGTCTCTCGTAAAGTATTACAACAAATTCCAAAAAGCAGTTCAAAATAATATTTTTTATATTGAGAAAGAAGTTGATGGAGTTGTAGTTGAGATTGCGTTGCAATACGTTGATGATATCGTAGATCGTATCGTAGCTTTTGCAAACAATATTTATACTCCTCAAGGAGGAACTCACGTCACCGGTTTTAAAACTGCTCTAACTCGTACGCTAAATACTTACTGCAAGAAAAATGAAATGATGAAAGAGTCCGAAGGTGGATTTACTGGAGAAGACGTACTCGAAGGTTTGACTGCTGTTATATCCGTAAAACTTCCTGAAATTCAATTTGAAGGTCAAACTAAAGCAAAATTAGGAAGTATGGAAGCTCAAGGTGCTACTGCTACTGTTTTCGGAGAAGCTTTCGCAGCTTTCTTAGAAGAGAATCCAGATGACGCAAAAGTTATAATCAATAAATCCATCCTAGCACTCAAAGCTCGTAAAGCCGCTAAAGCCGCGAAGGACTCAGTTCTCCGTAAGGGAGCACTCGAAGGTATGACTTTGCCTGGAAAGCTTGCAGATTGCCAAAGTAAAAGTGCAGAAGAATCTGAAATCTTCATCGTAGAGGGAGACTCTGCGGGAGGTTCAGGCAAGCAAGGTCGCGATCGACGCACTCAAGCAATTTTGCCACTTCGTGGAAAGATTTTAAACGTAGAACGTGCTCGTATTGATAAAATGCTCGCTTCGAAAGAAGTTCGCGCTCTCGTTATCGCTATGGGAACTTCTATAGGAGATACTTTTGATATTGAGAAAATTCGTTATCACAAGATAATTATAGCGACTGATGCCGACGTTGACGGAAGTCATATTCGTACTTTGCTACTTACTTTGTTCTACCGTTACTTTAGACCAGTATTAGATGCAGGTTACGTATATATCGCTCAGCCTCCACTTTACAAAATTAAAAAAGGTAAAGAAATTTCTTATGCTTATTCTGATGAAGAAAGAAATAAAATTATCGGTAAAGAAGTAGACCTTGCCGAAATCCAAAACGAAGAAGACGAGGTTCGTGAAGAAGAAACCGAAGAAGAAGTAAAAGTGAAAGCTGGCAAATTCCACATTCAAAGATATAAAGGTCTCGGAGAAATGAACCCTGAAGAATTGTGGGAAACTACTATGGATCCTAAACGTCGCGTACTTAAGAGGGTAGATATAGCTGACGCCGAAGAAGCTAATAAAGTTTTCGATATCCTCATGGGCTCCGAAGTTCCCCCTCGTAAATCTTTCATTCAAAGTAATGCAAAAATGGCTGAGATTGATATATAAAACTTATTATTAACCTAATATAAATATGGAATCCCCAAACAAACACCCCTTACATTTAAAAAATCCAGACCTTCAAACTAGTGAAGAAGTTAAAAGAGCTGTCTCTAAAAAAGAAGATAAAGGTGAAAAAGTCAAAGTTGATCCAAGTGACCGTATTGAAGCATACATGGACAGATTAGAAAATGTCTTTTTAAACAAAGATGAAAATACAAGAAAAAGAAACCTAGAACTATTTAAAGATAAAATCTATGATGCTTTAATCATAAAGAAAGAGAATTTTCCAGAATCATATTTTGAACTTCAAAAGAAAGTCGCTCGTGAGCGAGGAGAGCAAATAACCGAAATCCCAGAGAATGTTCGTAAGCAAATGATAGAAGTTTCTATCAACGATCAGAAAGCATCTCTTGATAGTTGGATGGATTATCTAACTTCTGATGATGCTGTATATCCAACTTGGTTTAAGTATTATGTTTGGAAGAATATCACCAAGCTTTCTCAGTTTGATAAAGAAAGAGGAGAATTCAAAAAACGTACTGATACAACCGTAGCACCTTTTCCTGATATTTACCGTGAACCTTTAGCTCAAATTGCTGATATCTATGAGAAAGTAAAAGAAGATAACAAAAATCTTAAGGATGAAGAAATAAAAGAAGCTTTCACTAAAAAGTTTCCTAGTTTGTATGCAGAATTAATACAGAAATCTTTAATTCTTGGTATGGAAAATAGGGAATCCATAGAAGGTGAATGGGTTAAGTATAATCATGGTAATAAAGAAGACGGAATAAAACTTTTTAACTCTTTAGAGAATAAGGGAACTGGTTGGTGTACAGCAGGTAAATCTACAGCTGAAACTCAAGTTTCGCAAGGAGATTTCTATGTATATTATTCTAAAGATAATAACGGTGAACCAAATATTCCTCGTCTAGCTATTCGTATGAATGGACAGAATAAAATAGGAGAAGTTCGTGGAGTTTTACCTCAACAAAACGTAGAACCCATAATGCAAGAAACTCTGGATACAAAATTACAAGAATTTGGAACTGAAGCAAATATTTATAAGAAGAAAAGTTCTGATATGAAAACCTTGACTTTGATAGATGAAAAAGTACAGAAACAAGAAGCCTTAACCAAAGAAGAATTAAAATTCCTCTACCAACTAGACTCTAAGATAGAAGGTTTTGGTTATCAAGCCGACCCTCGTATTTCCGAGATATTGAATACTAGAAACAAAATAGAAGATGCAAAGATAATCTTTAATAACAAAATCGTTACTAATGTAGAAGAGATTAGAGAAGATACGAAAGTATATATAGGGAATATGCCACAAGAAAAAGACACATTCAAGAAACTCCAAAATGTAGAATACATATATACTAACTTTCCAGATAAAAGAGTAGAAATATTTGAACCCAAGAAAATGGAATATCCCAATACTCCAAAAGAATGGATTAACCTATTCAAAGAAAGAAATGTGTATATGGAAGACGGCACAGATAAAATGTTAGAGAAAATGCAAACTTCTAAATTGCTCGAAGGTCAAAAATTTATAAAACTTACAGTAGAAGATCTTTTTGGAGATACTCAAAATCATACATACGAACAAATATGCAACAAAGCACAAGAATTAGGACTAGAACTCTGTGAACAAGACGACGGACCTAAACTTAGGTTATCTGCCGAACAAAACCCAGGCGACTGGTATAGAACTGCTATGAAATCAATTGAAACAGATGGCTATCTTCGTGTCTGGAGCGTGCTTCGCATTGACGGCGGTCGAGGGGATCTCGGCTGGAGCAATGGCGATGCGGACGACGAGTGCCGTTCGGGCAGTCTATTCGTGTTCCGTCTTAGCAAGTAGGACTTTGTAATTAGTAACTTAGCTCTCTTTTGTCACTTTGAACTTTGCACTTAAGCGTTTTAAAATTGTAAGATATTTTGATATAATTAAACTGGGATTAGGTTAATCTGTAATGTATCAAGATATATTACGACCGAAACTAGTATCCGTATATCGAGAGTTTCTAGAATCAACCAAGTAGGTCATTTTGCTAAATGAGATTTTAGAAAGAGTGATATATGTAGACATTTCAAAAAAGAAATTACTTGGTACAAAATACTTTGTATTTTAGATACAATATAATATTCAACTCTGAGAGTATTCAAGGGGTGGTGGCATAGATGGTATTTTGTATAAAACAGATGGCAATCTTCGTATCTGGAACGTGAATCGCAATGACGACGGTCAAGAGAATCTCAACTGGAACAATGGCAATGCGGACAACAAGTACAATTCGGACAATCAATTCGTGTTCCGTCTTAGCAAATATTTCATTTCTCTCCTATTTAGGAGAGTTTTGTTTTGTAAGCTGTCCATTCCATCCTCCAAGCATCCTGCCTATTTCTTCTATATTTTCTCCAAGATGAATATATTTCTTGTTATCTAGCGACTTCGTTTCCCATAGTATTAGTAATAGGACTTTAATAGTATCTAATTTGCGAATAGCGAGTCTAACCCAAGGTTGCTTTTCTGTTTTATCTAAAAACGTAGCTATAGCTATTGCTTCTATTATCTCTATAAATAAATTATCTATTTTCTGACCTAGGGTATATCGATGAGTTTTATCTAATTTTGTATAATAATTAAACCAGATTAGGTAAGTAGACTTAGTTTTAGTTAGAACTGGTAAAAATTGGGGGGGGGGGGTAGAATTAAAAGTATGATTAAAATTTTTGTTCATAAATATGATGATATCATAAACGTAGAGAACTTGCTAAATGCTTGGGGAAACTTTAAATGCAACAAAAAGGCTAAAAAAGACGTGCAAGTTTTTGAACGAGATTTAATGAAGAATATTTTAGAATTGTACCAAGTTTTAAAAATTAAAACATACAAGCATTCTAACTATACCCATTTTAAAATCAACGACCCAAAACCTCGTGATATTCATAAAGCCTCCGTTCGTGATAGAGTGGTTCATCATTTACTTTATGAATTTCTGTACCCATTTTTTAATAATACCTTTATTAGCGATTCATATTCTTGTAGATTAGGTAAAGGAACTCACAAAGGTTTATATAAATTCCGTAGTTATATTTTAAAAGTAAGCAAAAACAGGACCAAACAATGTTTCGTCTTAAAATGCGATATAAAGAAATTCTTTGCAAATATAGATCAGGATATTTTAAAGGAGATTTTAAGAAAGAAGATTAAAGATCAAGATTTAATAAATTTGCTGGACAACATAATAGATAGCTTTAACCAAGGGTTACCCTTGGGAAACTTAACTTCTCAACTTCTAGTAAATATCTATATGAACGAATTTGACCAATATGTGAAGCATAAATTAAAAGTTAAGTATTATATTCGTTATGCTGATGATTTTGTTATTTTGTCTAATGATAAATTGTATTTAAATAATTTGATTACTGAGATAGATAGATTCTTAAAAGAAAAACTTAAATTAGAACTGCATCCGAAAAAGGTAAGTATAGAAAGTATTTATAACGGTGTAGATTTTCTTGGTTGGATAGATTTTGGAAGTCATAGGGTTTTAAGAAATACTACAAAGAAACGAATGTTTAGGAATTTGAAAAATACTAATTACAAAGAGGAAAGTATTGCTTCGTATATGGGAATGTTGAAAGTTGGGGAAGGGTATAAGTTGAGCCAAAAAATAACAAATAACACTAATTTTTAATTCAAAGTTTTATTTTCTACTTCTTCTTTTAGTTTTGCTACAAAATCTTCAAGAGTCATTTCTTTTTTGTCTGTGCGACTTTCTATTGTTAGGTTACCGCTTTCGAGTTCTTTATCTCCTAGCACTATAACGTAAGGAATTTTTTGAGCTTTCGCGTGATTGATTCTTTTACCTAATGAATTATTATCGTCTTCTAATTCTACTCGTATATCTTCGCTCTTTAGGGCTTCATAAATTTCTTTTGCTTTATTATTATGATTCTCGCGCACGGGTACTATAGAAACTTGCACAGGTGAAAGCCAAACAGGGAATACTCCTGCTAAATGTTCGATAAGAGTTGAAGAGAATCTCTCGATTGATCCCATAATTGCTGCGTGAATCATAACTACTTGTTCTTTCTCACCTTGTTCGTTAGTGCAAACAAGTCCAAAATTCTTAGGTTGATTAAAATCAAGCTGAATAGTTGCTACTTGAAGTACGCGACCAATAGAGTCGTGAGAAATAAAATCTATTTTTGGTCCGTAAAAAGCTGCTTCTCCGGTACCGTCGAGCCAACTTACTCCTTTAGTCTTCATTAAATTCTCGAGCGCATTTTCAGCTTTAGCCCAAGTCTCATCACTACCTAAATATTTTTCTCTTTGTTTAGGATCATGAGTAGAGAAACGTACCTCTAGATTAAATCCAAAAGTAGAATAGAATTTCTCTATAATATCCCAAATAGCGAGTGCTTCAGCTTCGATTTGATTCTCACGGCAAAATACGTGCGCGTCGTCTTGAGTTATAGAAAGTACTCTTGCAAGCCCTGAGAGCTCTCCGGACTGCTCGTCTCGGTAAACCATAGTTGTTTCAGCGTATCTTTGAGGCATATCGCGATAACTACGAGGTTCAGAATCGAATATTTGAGTATGATGAGGGCAATTCATAGGCTTCATAGCATAAAGGTGCTTCTCGCGAGTTTCGATTTTAAATAAATCGTCCGCGTATTTTGCCCAGTGTCCAGAAGTCTCGTATAAATCTTTTTTAGTGATATGAGGGATGCAAACTTTTTGATATCCTCGTGCTTTACGAAGTTCCCAAACGAAGTCATTTAAAAGCTCACGAAGGATTGTACCCTTAGGAGTCCAGAGGGGAAGCCCTGCGCCTACAAGTTCTGAGAAAGTGAAAAGTCCTAATTCGCGTCCTAGTTTTTTGTGATCTCTTTTTTTTGCTTCTTCACGCATATTTATATAGCCTTCCAATTCTTCAAGCGTATTAAAAGCAAGTCCGTAAATACGAGTTAGCATTTTATTCTTCTCATCTCCTCGCCAGTATGCTCCAGCTACGCGATCTAATTTAAATGAATCTATATTTATTTCTTTTTTTGGATTTTCGGAATGACCTCCACGGCAAAGATCAGTAAAACTTCCGCAAGTATAGAAGGTAATTTTCTCACCCTTATCTACTATTTCATTTATGAGCTCTAATTTGTAAGGATTATTTTTGAAATATTCACTTGCTTCATCTTTGGTCTTTTCTTCATGAGTAAAATCATTCCAACCAGAGAAAAGTTTACGCATTTTATTTTCTATTTTTTCTAAATCTTTATCTCCGATAGGGGTAGAGAATTCAAAGTCATAATAAAAGCCGTCGTCTATAGCCGGACCGATAGTGTTCTTAGTATCAGGGTAAAGCTCTAAAACTGCACTTGCTAGTAAATGAGCTAAAGTATGCCTTTTGTTTTGTAAATTGTCTTTATTTTCCATATTTAAATATTAGCATATTTTATATTTATCACCATACTTGAATAGATTTTTTATTTTGCAATTTTTATAGGTTTATGTTAATATAAAAGAATTATGGTTATAAGAATGAGACATACAAAAGGGCATACAGGTAACCGCAGAAGTCACCATGCTCTAAAAGGTACTAAATTTACAAAATGCAGTAATTGTAATTCTGCGAAACTTTCTCATACAGTTTGTAAAAATTGTGGAATGTATCGTGGTAAAAAAGTTGTAAGTAAAGTATCTAAAGTAGAAAAGAAACAAAAGAAAGCGAAGAATTAATTTTTATTTAATTTAGTATTTTTATATACTTTTAAATATTTAATTTGTAACTTAAACCAAAATGGCAAACAGGCACCTTTCAAGATCAATAGTTCTTCAAACCCTCTTTGAGTGGGATTTTAATCTGACTAAAGAAGGCAAAGAATTTTCTCGTGAAGAGATTGATATTGTTCTCAAAAGAAATTTAAATGAATTTGCTCCTGGACTCGAAGACGATATATTTGTCGCTAATTTGCTCGATACTATTTTTAAAAAGAAAACTGTTTTAGATGAGATTATAACTAAGGCTGCTCCTGAATGGCCTATAGAAAAAATCTCTCTTGTCGATCGTAATATTTTACGTATTGGTCTTTCTGAACTTTTATTTGGTGATAGACGTGACGTTCCTCCTAAGGTTGCTATCAATGAAGCTATTGAACTTGCAAAAACTTTCGGTGGTGAGAATTCTTCTAAATTCGTGAACGGTGTTTTAGGAGCAGTTTATAAAGAAATAGGTGAGCCAGGTAAAGAAGAAACTAGTAAAAAGAAAAAGGAACCCGAAGTCGTAGATATTAGTACTTTACCTAAAGAGTATTTAGGTGGAGCCTTAGTATATGCAAAAAAAGACGATAAGATTTATTTTGGTTTAGTGCATGATGTTTTCGGATATTGGACTTTGTCTAAAGGCAAAATAGCAAGTGATGAGAATGTAGAAGAAGGAACCATCAGGGCAATTAAAGAAGAGATTAATTTAGATATCGAAATCGTTACTAAATTAGGTGAGAACGAATACGTAGCGACTCATCCGGAGAAAGGTAAAACTTTAAAAAATGTTTCTTACTTTTTAGCAAAATCAGAATATAAAGAATTAGTTTTAGAGAAATCTGGTGGACTTGATCAAGCTCGTTGGTTTTTGCTTCGTGAAATACCTGAACTTAGGATTTATAATGATATTGTGCCTTTGCTTGCCAAAGCAGTAGAAATTATTAATAAAGATATTAAATAATGATAGATTTTGGAGAATTTGAAAAAAATACAAAAATAAATTTCATCAATAAAGATTTGCTTATGCAAGCTTTTATTCATCGTTCTTATATCAACGAAAATCCTAAAGTCGGACTTTCCCATAATGAAAGATTAGAATTCTTAGGAGATGCTGTGCTTGAGCTTGTAGTTACTGACTATTTATATAAAAAATACGTAAATCACAACGAAGGAGAACTCACCGCAATCCGCAGTGCTTTAGTCAATGCGATTATTATTTCTGACGTTGCGAGCCGTATCGGTATGAATGATTTCCTTCTTCTTTCAAAAGGAGAAATGAAAGATACTGGTAAAGCTCGTCAATACATACTCGCTAATACTTATGAGGCTTACTTAGGAGCACTTTATTTAGATCAAGGCTATGAAAAAACTAAAACCTTTATCGAAGATACTTTGTTAATTCATACTGACGAAATTGTACAGAAAAAGCTTTGGCGCGATGCAAAAAGTTTAGTGCAAGAAAAATCCCAAGAAATTTTAAACGTTACTCCATCTTATAAAGTTTTATCTGAATCTGGACCTGATCACGATAAGCATTTTACTATTGGTATTTATTTCGGAGGAGAATTAGCGGGTCAAGGCAAGGGCGGTTCCAAGCAAGAAGCCGAGCAAGCTGCTGCAATGTCCGCATTAAAAAACAATCATTGGATAGATTAATATGAGATTACTTAATTTAGAAATTAATGGTTTCAAATCTTTCGCTAAAAAAACGAATTTAGAATTTAATACTAGGATAGTTTCTATTGTTGGCCCGAATGGATCAGGGAAGAGTAATGTCGTCGAAGCATTTCGTTTCGTATTAGGTGAACAGAGTATGAAATCTATGCGAGGTAAAGGCGGAGCCGATCTTATTTTTAAAGGTTCTAAGAATTTATCAAAAGGCACAGTCGCAAGCGTGACTATTTATTTTGATAATAAAGATAGAGTTTTTAAACTTACTAATGATGTCGGAGAAGAAGTAAATTTGAATTTTGATATTATCTCGATTACTCGTACAGTCTATACTGATGGTCTTAATAAATATTCTTTAAACAATAGCGAAGTCAGACTTAAAGATATTCACAATTTACTCTCTTCTTTAAATATCGGTTCTTCGGGCCACCATATAATTTCTCAAGGAGAAGCAGATCGTATTTTAAATGCGAATGCTAAAGAGAAAAGAGAAATGATAGAAGACGCACTCGGGCTTAAGGTTTTTCAATATAAAATTCGTGAATCAGAAAGAAAATTAGAAAGATCAAATGAAAATTTAAAAGAAGTTTTAATGCTTAAAAGAGAAAACGCTCCGCATCTTAATTTCTTGCGTCGTCAAATTGAAAAGTTTGAAAAAATGAAAGAACTCAAAGTTGAGCTCGCGATTTTATATCGAGAATATCTCAAAAATCAAAGTTTCTATTTAGAAAATGAGAAAAACAATCTTTTGCCTGAGAGAGAAAACCTTAAACGCGAATTAGAAGAATTAGATATTAAAATCAAAGAAAATTCTAGTGAAGAAAATAAAGAAGATAATGAAAAACTCGAACAATTAAAAAAATATGAAAATGAAATTTCTAACCTTAGACGTACAAAGGGTGAGATAGATCGCAAGCTCGGTAGAATTGAAGGCTTAATCGAAGCTCGTAAATGGAAAGTTGAAAAAACTAAAGAAGTTAAAATTTTTGATGAAAAAGAATTAGGAGTTGTAGTTAACGAAATCGATACTTCTATAGATGAAATACTAAAACTCGAAGATATTTCTTTAATCAAGAGTAATTTATTAAATATCAGAAATATTTTACATAAGTTTTTAAATAATGAAGAAGCTTTGGGTCCAGATTTGGATTTTGAAAATGAAACTAATGCTTTAATCAATACAAAAAACGAAGTCTCTCTAGAGATGAGTAATCTTTTAAATCAAGAAGAAAAATTAATTTCTATTATTGATAATTTGAAAAAAGAAATTGCTCAAAATATGGATCTCTCTCGTGATAAAGAGCGTGAAAAATTTACTCTTAAGGTTCGTCATCAAGAAATTAATTCCAAACTTTCTTTAGTAAACGTAAGACTAGAGAACCTTTCTCGTGAGATTGATTTATTTAACGAAGAAATCAAAGAAGGGGAAACAATGATAGGTGAAGCTATATATGAATATAAAAACTTTGAAATTACTCTACCTGTAAACAAAGAGCATCAAGATGAATTAAGACGTAGTATAGAGAGAATTAAAATCAAACTTGAAGATTCGGGTTTATCTAATATTGCCGAAGTTGAGAAAGAATACGAAGAAGTAAATAATCGAGATCTTTTCCTAGCGAGGGAAATTGAAGATATTTCTAGTAGTATTACTTCACTTGAGCAATTAATCATAGACTTGAAAACTAAAATCGATATAGAATTCAAATCCGGAATTACAAAGATTAATCATAAATTCGATGAATTTTTCAAGGTTATGTTTGGTGGGGGTCATGCTACGCTAGGCATATATCAAGAAGTTAAGAAAAAGAAAATCAAAGACGAAGACGGAGAAGAAATACTTATCGAAGACGAAGAAGTAGAAATCGAAGAAGGTATAGAGATAGACGTATCGCTTCCTCATAAAAAGGTTAAAGAACTTCACTCACTCTCAGGAGGAGAGAGATCTTTGACTTCTATTGCCTTACTTTTCGCTATGTCTTCTGTGAATCCGCCTCCTTTCTTAATACTCGATGAAACCGATGCCGCACTTGATGAAGCGAATTCGAGACGTTACGGAGATATGCTCGAATTACTCGGTGAACGTTCTCAACTAATCGTAGTGACTCACAATCGTGAGACTATGTCTCGCGCAGGTATACTGTACGGCGTTACCGTAGGTTCTGAAGGAGCTTCAAAACTTCTTTCTATCAAATTCGAAGAAGCAGCTGCTATTGCAAAATAAATCTTAAAGTTGTATTCTAAAAGTGATATTAGTTCCTAACTTTTAAATTTTTTTAACCATGAAAAAATATATAATTTTTTTCTTTATTTTTTTAGCCTTAAATTTGTTTTTTGGACTTCAGGTTATTGATAATCCAAAAAATATCTTAGGATATTTTATACTTTGCTCTTCTTTTTTTCAAGCAGTTATTTTTTTAGCCATTTTATTTTTGTATAAAGAAAAAACCACTTCGATGATTTCTTTACAGGAAAAAATTAATTTACAAAAAGCCGAATATGAAGATCTAGATGAAGTATGTGAAATTCTTGATAAAGAAAATCAAGGATTAAAAGAACTAAATTTAGATTTGAGTGTTAAACTTCTTGAAAGAGGAAAAGCTTTAGAAGAATCTTTTGTTAAAGAAGGAGAAGAATTAGATAATGAAATTAAAGGCTATTTGCCTCATCTTCCAGAAAACATAGGAGCCCTTAAATAAGGCTCCTATTTTATTATCTTTTTATTTTACTAAAATCTATTTTTTCTTCTTTGCCTTTTATGATTTTGTCAGGTTGAAATACACTATTTAGTTTGACTGTATCTTTAGAAATAGTTAGATTTCCATCTCTCCAGATTTTCATTTGAAGTAGCATTCCTTCCATAGTATTTTTACTAAACTTTTGATCAAATATAAAGTTGCCGAGTGAGTAAGCAATAAATCCATTTTTATAAATTTCCGTATTTTGAACTACGTGCGGGTGATGCCCGATAACTATCTTCGCTCCGTTGTCGATAGCGAGACGAGCGAGGGTTTGTTGTCTTTTGTTGTTGGTAGTTTTATATTCATCTCCAAAATGGAAAGATACGATTAAATAATCTACTTCTTTCGAAGCATTATTAATTATTTCTTTAATGCGAGGATTGTTAGCGAGCAGTATACCTCTTTTATCTATTGTTGGTTTTAAATTTTGCGGACCAACGTCCGAAAATCCTAAGAATCCGATTTTCATATCGTATTGTTCGATGATTGTAGGTTTTTCAATTTCATTACTATATCCGCCTCCAGTATAAAGGATTTCATTTTCTGTAAGTCTATCTAAGGTATCCGAGAAGGCGAGAGAACCCCAGTCTCCAGCGTGATTGTTCGCTACTGAAAGTATATTAAATCCTGCTCCCTTGAGGGCTGGAATAGCATTCGGATCCATACGGAAAGAATATAGATTTCGTAAATCTTTACCTTGATCAGAAGCTGGACCTTCGAGGTTCGCAAATACGATATCTGACTTTTCTAGTATGTCCATTTTATCAAACAGTTTAGAATAATCTCCAGAGAAATTTTTATTTACAGAAGCTCGAACTCCACGATCAAGCATAATATCTCCTAAGAAAGATAAAGTTACATAATCAGGATCTTTAATGCTAGGAATATTTAATTTTTCTTTTATCCAATCAAGCGAGGCATCAGCTTCACCTCCATAATAAACATTTTTATTTAAATATTTTAAAATATTATTTACATCACGCACACGATCATTTGAACGAAGCAAAACTATACCAATAGGGCGAGTAGAATCTTTACCTAATGGTAAATTAAATACCGAAACGACAGTTTGTTTAGCAGGATTAGTAAAACCACTTTTACCTCCGATATAACTACTATTACGTAAGAATTGATTACTACTAAACCAAGAATGTTTTTTAGTATTATAACTACGAGTTTTAGAAATTTCAAAAAGATTATTTTTATTTTTATGAATATAACCGGTTAATTTGAATAAATCAGAAACAGTAGATTGATTTTTGTTTGATAAGCCACTTGGATCATCATAATAAGTATTAACCATTTTGAGAATATCAGCTTGAGTATTCATTTTTTTAAGAAAAGTATCTCTATCAAAATGCCTCGCGATTACTTCGGCAGCATCATTACTTGATTGAAGGAGTAAAGGATAAAGTAAGTCTTTAACTTTTATTTGTTCGTTTTTATATAACCCTCCGTTAGTTCCATAAGTTTTTAATGCTTCACTAGTTACTTTCGTAATTTCTCCTTCTTTCGCAATCTCGTCCGCAACTAAAGCAGTCATAAGTTTAGAAACCGAAGCTATTGGATATTTGTTTTCTGCATTTTTAGAAAGAATAATTTCTCCAGTATTTAAATCTCCGACGATATAACTTTCGGCTGAAAGCTTTAATTTCTGTTCATCATCTTTATTAAAGTAAAAATACTTTTGTTTCGCTTCTGTTTTGACAACTCCCGAATTGATCACACTACTTGTTTGAGAGTTTGGAATTTCAACTATATTGTTCTCTATTTTAGTATAAGTAAAATTTGCGAAAATAAAATTCGCTAAAAAGATTCCTATAATGATAGGGAATATAGCGAAAAGTATTTTTTTATTTTTAAAATTTTTACCCATTTATTTTACAATATCATAATCTATGATTTTTCTTTCTAAATCAACTTTCTTTACTTTGATTTTTATTCTGTCTCCAAATTTATATTTTTTACCTTTTTTCTTACCTACTAATTCCATTTTTTTATCATTTAAAATATAAAAATCGTCATTTAAATCTTTCATTCTAATCATACCCTCACATTTGGTAGATATTTCTTCTACATAAAGTCCCCATTCATTCATACCACTAATAATTCCAGTGAATACTTCTCCTAAATGGCGAGACATATATTCGACTTGTTTATATTTTATAGAAGCGCGTTCAGCTTCGGTTGCTTTTTTCTCTTGTTCGCTTGAATTTATAGCAATATTTCTATATTCATTTTTATCTAATTTATTTTCTTTACCTTTTAAATGCATTTCCAGTAGTCGGTGAACTATAATATCAGGATAACGACGAATAGGGGAAGTGAAGTGAGTATAATATTTAAAAGCGAGTCCATAATGCCCGATATTTTTCGTCGAGTAAATCGCTTTCTGCATACTACGTACTATCGCACGATTGATAGTATCAGTCTCATCTTTATTTTTAATATTTTTAGAGATTCGATTTATTTCATAAAAAGGTATAATTCCATTTTGCATTTTCACATTATATTTTAAGCTCTTTAAGAACAAGAAAAGATCATAGCTTTTATCTGGGTCCGGTTTATCGTGAATACGATATAAGAAAATATCTTTCATATTTTTATCTTTAGACATTTTTTCGGCAACTTTACGATTTGCAAGTAGCATTAATTCTTCAATCATTTTATGAGACTCAGTACGTTCCTTTTTTATTACTTTTAAAGGCACTCCTTTTTCATCAAGTACGAATTTTACTTCTTCTTGCTCTAAAGAAATAGCTCCATTTTCAAATCTTTCATTTTTTAAATTAATAGCGATTTTATTTAAGATATTTAATTCATTATGAAATTCTTTCTCTTTATTTTGAATTGTTTCATAAGCTTCTTCATAAGTAAATCTTTTATCTGAATGAATAACAGTTTTTCCGTACCATTCGTTTTTGATTTTCCCTTGCTCATTTAAAATAAATACAGCACTCATAGTGAGTCTATCTTGATTTGGCACCAAAGAGCAAAGGTCATTTGATAAAACCTCCGGTAGCATCGGTATAGTTCTATCAACTAAATATACTGAAGTCGCTCTATCCCGAGCTTCGTTGTCGAGTTCGCTTAGGGGAGTTACGTAATGACTAACGTCAGCAATATGAATACCAACTTCATATTCGTTTTCTTTTATTTTTTTAAAAGAAATTGCATCATCGAAATCTTTAGCATCATACGGATCAATAGTTACCGTTAAAACATCTCTAAAATCTCTACGATTTTTGTAATCGTTTTCGGTAATACCTTTCATTTTAATTTTCCTTGCTTCTTCTTCGGTTTCGTCAAGTAGATTTAAACTAAAACCTTTTTCAAGAGCGATAGAATGAATTTCGGCATTGTGTTCTCCTTTATTTCCTAAAACTTTTATTATTTCTCCGATCGGAGCTTTCGCATGATCTTTGAAAGAAATAATTTTACCGTAAACTTTATCTCCTTCTTTAGCACCATTTAGGTTTTCAGGCTTGATTAAAATATCTGTATACATTTTAGTATCGTCTGGATGCAAGAAATAAACTCCATCTTCTTTTTCAAGCACTCCAGAAAATCCTAATTTGTAACGACTAATTATTTCTTCTACTTTTCCAGTTAAAACACCCTTACTTTGATTTAAAATTAATACTTTAACTTTATCTTGATTGAGTGCTGTATTTAAATGCTTGTAATCAATTTCGATTTCTTGTTTGTTATCTAATTTTAAATAACCAACTCCTTTAGGGGAGATAGATATAATACCTTCTACGGACTTTTCAAATTTTTTATTTACGGTTTGTTTTTTCGGCTTTTTAAATATTTCTAATTTCTTTTTATTTTTAGGTTTCATTACTTTAAATATAGCATAAAACCTCGATTTCACTAAGTTTTTTAAGGGATTTCGCCCTATTACCTATAGGTAATAGGGCTTGACTTTTTATTTAAAATATGCTATACTATAAGTATGAAAATCAAAGGAGTTTTCTTAAATTTAATAGTTTTAGCCTTATTTTTATTGCCTTTTTCGAGTGCCTTCGCTTGTAACGGCTGTAATATTATCTTGCCTGGAGGCGGGTATATTATCAATGGATCTTATAAGGCGACTGCAAACGGCTTAAATACAGCTAGTTTTACTACCTTAGCTTCATATATGGAAAATGGAGGTACTTTTACTAATGCTCAATATAAAACTTTAGGAAACTATTTTACTTCAGCTGATTACGCAGTTCTCGGTTCATACTTAACTCCCGCAGATTATAAAGTTCTTGCAAGTTATCTTACTCCTGCTGACTATAAAGTTTTAGCATCTTATTGTACTCCAGCTGATTATGCGATACTAGCAAGTTACCTAACTCCTGCAGATTATTCAGTATTAGCATCTTACTTAACGGAAGCTGATTACGCAGTTCTCGGTTCATACCTCACTCCTGCAGATTACAAAATACTTGCTTCTTACTTAACCCTAGCTGATTATTCAGTATTAGGTTCATATCTAACAGAAGCAGATTATAAAGTTTTAGCATCTTACTTAACTTCAGCTGATTACGCAGTTCTCGGTTCATACTTAACTCCGGCAGATTATAAAGTTCTTGCAAGTTATCTTACTCCTGCTGATTATGCTGTACTTGGATCTTACTTAACAGAAGCAGATTACAAAATACTTGCTTCTTACTTAACCCCAGCTGATTACGCAGTTCTCGGTTCATACTTAACTCCTGCAGATTATTCAGTATTAGGTTCATACCTTACTCCCGCAGATTACAAGGTCTTAGCAAATTACTTAACTCCAGCTTCTTATGCAGTTTTAGGTTCATATTTAACTCACGCTGATTATATTGCTCTAGGTGGATATTATACGAACGGAGCTTATTATGTTAATGGAGGATATTTTGTAAATGGATCATACTTTGCCAGCGGTAGTTATAATACTAATGGATCAGTATTAACTAATGGAAGTTATTACGCTCCCGGATCATACAATACAAATGGAAATTATATAACTAACGCTGGGTATTATACTAACGGAAATTACTACGCTCCTGGTGCTTATAATGCAAACGGTAGTTATGTTGGTAACGGTTCATATTATTCGAACGGTTCTTATTACGCTCCCGGATCATACAATACAAATGCAGGCTATTATAGTACTTCTGGATATAATACAAATGGAAGCTACAACACTAATGGTGCAGTATTAGCTAATGGTAGTTATAATGGAGTTGCAAGTTACTACGCTCCTGGTTCATATAATACAAATGCAAATTACAACGCTACAGCTAGTTATAACTCAACTTCTGGTTACAATACAAATGGAAATTATAATACTAATGCGTCGTATTCTACACAAGGAAGTACAAATACAAAAGCTAGTTATAATACAACAGGCTCTGTGAATTCAACTGCTTCATACAATACTAAAGGCTCTGCCCAAACCAAAGGTAGTTATAATACGACTGGAACTTATAATACTACTGGGGCGGTTAAAAGTAGCGGAGGTTATACTGTGAGTGGATAAATTTGCGTTTTTAAGATTTTATGTTAAACTAGCTTTATGTTAAAAATTAGATTACAAAGAATAGGAAGAAAGAACGAACCTTCATTTCGCGTTGTTCTAACTGATTCCAAGAACGCTGCTAAAAGTGGTAAGTTCTTAGAGATAGTTGGTTCATACAATCCGAAAGCAGGTGAGACTATCTTTAAAACAGATAGAATCAAACACTGGATTAAAAATGGAGCACAAATTTCTGATACTGTTCATAACTTCTTAGTTTCTCAAAAAGTTATCGAAGGTAAAAAGAAAAATGTTTTACCTAAGAAAAAAATAACTCTAAAAAGGAAAGAAGTAAAAGCTCAGAAGTAATTCTGAGTTTTTATTTTTTAGTTGAAAGAGGAAAAGATATTTTGTATAATAGATTTATGCAGTACTTTATTATTATATGGTCGTATACTGCTTAAATTAAAAATTTAACTCTCTCACAATATGGATAACGATAAGCAATTTCTAGAATATGTAGTTAAAGCTCTTGTTGATAATCCGAACGATGTAAAAATCGATCGCACTGTTGACGAGATGGGAGTTCTTATTTCTCTTTCCGTGAACCCTGCTGATATGGGTAAAATCATCGGAAGAATGGGAAATACTGCAAAAGCAATTAGAACACTTCTAAGAATCATCGGCATGAAAAACAATGCTCGTGTGAATCTAAAGATTAACGAACCAGAAGGAGGTGCGAGTACTCATGCTTCACCAACTTTGAAAACTGTTGATCAAGCAATGGAAGATTTGAAAGGAATATAGTTAAAATTAAAAAGCCCCAAACGGGGCTTTTTATGTTATGATATTTTTATGAAATTCCATATCATTAGTATTTTCCCTGAAATGTTTGATTCATATTTGAATGAGTCTATTTTGGGCCGAGCAAAAAAGAATAAATTAGTTAATTTTAGTTTTTATAATCCGAGAGATTTTTTACCAAAGAATAAGACTAATTATAAGCCGGTAGATGATAGGCCGTACGGAGGAGGTCCAGGTATGGTTATGCGAGCAGAACCAATACTTAAAGCTGTAGAAAAAGCTTTAAAGAAAATAAATAAAAACCCTAAGGCTAAAACTTTAGTAATTAATTTTATTCCAAGCGCAGAGAAATTCACTACAAATTATGCGAAAACTTTTTCTAAAAAATATACT
Organism: Minisyncoccota bacterium; assembly: GCA_031972685.1. Lineage (GTDB taxonomy): Bacteria > Patescibacteriota > Minisyncoccia > Phycocordibacterales > UBA9973 > UBA9973. The sequence goes on from DALYEI010000003.1 coordinate 43,854, forward strand.
GATATTATTTTGATATGTGGAAGATATGAGGGGATTGATGCACGAGTAGATAAAATTCTTAAAACAAAACAATTTTCAATAGGGGATTACGTATTAACTGGGGGAGAATTACCAGCATTGGTTTTAATAGATTCTATTTCAAGGCAGGTTAAAGGAGTCTTAGGTAAATTTGAATCTCTTGAAGAAGAGAGAGTGTCAAGTAGTGAAGTCTATACTCGTCCCGAAATATTAAAATACCCCTTCGATAAAGCTCAGGATAAAAAAATAAAAAACTATAAAGTTCCAAAAGTACTACTTTCAGGGAATCATAAAGATATAGAAGAGTGGAAGAAAAATAATAAATAGCATATGCTAGGCAAGACAATGCAAGGATTATTTGTCTAAAGCGACGGGGCTTGCATTTTTTATTATTTTATGATAAGGTTATTTTAGATTGAATGATTGAGTTTCGGATGCAATCTCTTATTATAAGCCTTTAAAAGTTTTAATAGTATCCGAATTAAATAGATGTAAAATAAAAGTATTAACTTTTATTTCTTTTTGTTTATTACGTATACTCCCGTTACGAGCCGGGTAAAAAATATTTATGCAAAAAGATACAAAACTACCAAAAAAGTATTTTGCAAGGTATAAGGAACCGTTAGTTCCTTTTCCTGATTTAATAGAATCTCAATTAAAGTCATTCAAATGGCTAGTCGAAGAAGGGATAAAAGAAATCTTCAAAGAATTCTCTCCGATAGCTGACTACTCAGGTAAAAAGTTTGAATTAGAATTCACTTCATTTTCTCTAAGTGATGCGAAAGAAGATGAGAATTACACAAAGGTAAATAAAATATCTTATCAAGGGCAATTAAAAGCTCGTGTTAAGTTAACAAATAAAATCCTAAACTCTGTAAAAGAGCAGGAGATTTTTATGTCTGATTTACCGCTTATGACTTCTCACGGTACTTTTATTATTAATGGAGTAGAACGTGTTATAGTTCCGCAACTTGCTCGTAGTTTCGGAGTTTTCTTTACTGAAAATGAAAGTAAGGGTAAAAGATATTTCGGTGCAAAAATTATTCCTGCTCGTGGAGTATGGATTGAAATCGAATCTGAAGCAGATGGAGGTATATACGTTCGTATAGATAAGAAAAGAAAATTCCCAGTTAGTTTACTTCTTCGTGCCTTAGGTTATGATACTAATGAAAAGATTTTGAAAGCTTTCGGTGATAATGAAGTTTTATTAAACAGTATCAAAGAAGCTTTAGCAAAAGACAATACTAAAACTATAGAAGAAAATTATATAGAAATATACAAAAGACTTCGTGATGGAGATATGGCGAGTGCTGAAAATGCACGTGAATTCGTAGATTCTTTGTTTATCAAAGATAGATATGACCTCTCTCCAGTAGGACGTTATCGTTTTAATCAAAGATTTGGTAAAAGTATGGATAAAGCTGAATTAGAACGCCGTACTCTTATAGGGGATGATGTTTTAACTATTATTCGTCACATCATAACTTTAAATAATGATACACAAGCAAAAGGTGATGATATCGATCACTTAGGTCAACGTCGTGTGCGTTTTGTTGGAGAAATGCTACAACAAAAAATCCGTACTGGTATGATGCAAATCAAGAGAAATATTCAAGACAGAATGTCTATTATTGATGTTGATACTGCTTTACCTATTCATATAATTAATCAAAGACCTTTGCAAGCTCGTATCAAAGAATTTTTCACTACGAACCAACTTTCTCAATTCATGAGTCAAGAAAACGTTCTTGCTGAAATGGAACATATTCGTCTTCTTTCTGCTTTAGGCCCTGGAGGACTTACTCGTGAACGTGCAGGTCTTGAAGTTCGTGATGTGCATCCTTCTCACTACGGACGTGTTTGTCCTATTCATACTCCGGAAGGTCCGAATATCGGTCTTATAGTGCACCTTTCTACTTATGCAAAGATTAATGATTTTGGTATTATTGAAACTCCTTATATTAAAGTTAAGAATGCAAAAATCACAGGTGAAGTTGTTTATTTAAATGCGCTTGAAGAAGAGAAATACAATATCGCTCATGCTGCGACTCCTTATGATGAAAGTGGTAAAATCACAGTTGAAAAAGTAGCTGCTCGTGTAAAAACAGAACCAGGTGAAGTTTCAAAAAATGAAATTGATTTTATTGATGTTGCTCCGAACCAAGCTTTCTCACTCGCAACTTCTATGATTCCTTTCCTAGAACACAATGACGCTAACCGTGCACTCATGGGAAGTAATATGCAGAAGCAAGCTGTGCCTTGCGTATTACCTGATCAACCTTTAGTTGCTACAGGTATCGAAGATTTAGTTGCTCGTGATGGAGGAAGATTAGTAATTGCAACTGAAGATGGAGTAGTTAAATACGTAGATGGCAGAAAGATTGTTATAGAAGGTAAAAAAGAAACTACTTATGAGCTTATCAATTATTTAAGAAATAATAACTTCTCAGTATTTCATCAAAGACCAATAGTAAATATTGGAGACAAAATCAAAAAAGGAGATATCTTAGCTGATACTTCAAGTACTAAAGAAGGTCAAACTTCTCTAGGTCAAAACGTGCGCGTAGCATTCCTTTCTTGGTCTGGTGCGAACTACGAAGACGCGATTATCCTTTCAGAAAGATTAGTTAAAAATAGTAAATTTACAAGTATCTATGTAGAAGAATTTATCGCAATTGTTCGTGATACTAAACTTGGTCCAGAAGTTACTACTCGTGATATTCCTAATGTTGGAGAATTGAAATTAAAAGATCTTGATGAAGATGGAATAATCCGTGTAGGAGCAGAAGTTCGTGAAAACGATATTTTAGTAGGTAAAATTACTCCGAAAGGGGAAACTGAACTTACTCCTGAAGAGCGTTTGCTTCGTTCTATCTTTGCTGATAAAGCTCGTGATGTTAAAGATACTTCACTTCGCGTAGAGCACGGCAAAAGAGGACGTGTCATAGGAGTAAAGATTTTCTCTCGTGAAATGGGTCATCAACTAGAAGCTGGTATAATCAAGAAAATAGTTATTGAAGTAGCTCAAGTTAGAAATATTTCAGTTGGAGATAAACTTTCAGGACGTCACGGTAACAAAGGTGTTATTTCTCTTATTCTTCCAGAAGAAGATATGCCATATATGGCAGACGGTACTCCTATCGACGTGATTCTTTCACCGCTCGGTGTGCCTTCTCGTATGAACTTGGGACAAATTTTAGAAATTCATCTTGGTCTCGCTGCTAATACACTAGGCTATCAAGCTATAATTCCTCCTTTCTTGGGAGCGAAAAGAGAAGAAATTCAAGAAGAATTAAAGAAAGCTGGTTTCCCTGAAAATGGACGTTTGACTCTTTTTGATGGACGTACAGGTGAACCATTTGAACAAGATGTAGCAGTAGGTTATATGCATATGTTAAAACTTCACCACATGGTAGAAGACAAGATACACATGCGTTCGATTGGTCCGTACTCTCTAATCACTCAACAGCCACTCGGAGGTAAAGCTCAAGGAGGAGGTCAAAGATTTGGAGAAATGGAAGTGTGGGCTCTTGAAGGTTACGGTGCAGCTTACTCTCTACGTGAAATGCTTACAATCAAGTCTGATGATATACAAGGTCGTTCTATGACTTTCGACGCTATTATTAAAAATGAAAAAATAAGACCACCAAACTCTCCAGCATCCTTCAATGTTATGCTTAATTATTTACGAGGTCTTGCAATGGACGTTAATTTAAAGAAATAAAATATGAAAACATTAAATACAACTGATTTCAATGAAATAGAATTGAAACTCGCTTCTCCAGAGCAGATCAAGGAATGGTCTTATGGAGAAGTGACAAAGCCTGAAACGATTAATTATCGTACAGGTCGCTCTGAGCGCGGAGGTCTTTTCGACGAGAAAATTTTCGGTCCTGAAAAAGATTACGAATGTTATTGCGGAAAGTACCGTCGTATTCGTTATAAAGATATTATTTGTGAAAAATGTGGAGTTGAAGTTACTCGTTCTATTGTGCGTCGTGAGAGAATGGGTCATATTGAACTCGCTACTCCTGTAGCTCATATTTGGTTCTTGCGTGGAGTTCCATCAAGAATGAGTATTTTACTTAATATTCCTGTTTCTGATTTAGAAAAAGTAATTTATTTTGCTGGTTATATTATTACTAAAGTTCACCAAGAAGAAAAAGAAAATGTCATCAATGAACTTGAAAAAGAATATAAGAGTAAATTAAAAACTTCTCAAGACGAAGAGACTCGTGAAAAATTAAAGAATTTACTTACTGTAACTAAAAAAGAAATAAATGAAATTTATGAAGGAAAAGTTTTAAATGAAATTTCTTTCCATCATTATTCTTTAAAATACGGTCCTTGTTTCGAAGCTAATATCGGAGCAGAAGCGATTTATTCTATTTTCAAAAATTTAGACTTAAATAAATTAAAAGCTCACACTGAAGAAATGATAAAGAAGGCAAGCCCTCTTGAAAAAGAAAAGTTACAAAAAAGACTTTCTCTTATTCGTGCAATGCTTTATGCAGATTTGCGTCCTGAATGGATGTTCCTTTCTGTAATTCCAGTTATTCCTCCAGTACTTCGCCCGATGGTAGCCTTAGATGGGGGACGTCATGCGACCTCAGATCTAAACGACCTTTATCGTCGCGTTATCAATAGAAATAATCGTCTAAAGAAATTAAAAGAAATCAACGCTCCAGACGTTATTCTTAGAAATGAAAAAAGAATTATTCAAGAAGCAGTTGATGCTCTGATTGATAACTCAATCGCTAAGCAAAATGATTCTCAAGCTGTTAGTCAATCTCAAAAGAGACCACTTAAATCTTTAGCTGATAACTTAAAATCAAAGCAAGGTTTGTTTAGAGCAAACTTGCTCGGTAAACGTGTAGATTATTCTGCTCGTAGTGTTATTGTGGGTGGACCAGCCTTAAAACTTAATCAATGTGGATTGCCTAAGCATATGGCTCTTGAACTTTTCAAGCCTTTCGTGATTTCAAAAATCCTACAAGCCGAACTTGCTTTCAATATTCGTGGAGCAAATAAACTTATCGAAGAGCGTACTCCAGAAGTTTGGGCTATGCTCGAAGAATGTATTGCAGGGAAATATGTATTACTTAACCGTGCTCCTACTTTGCACCGTTTAGGTATTCAAGCTTTTAATCCAATCCTTATCGAAGGTAATGCTATTCAAGTACACCCTCTCGTTTGTCAGGCTTTCAATGCTGACTTCGACGGAGACCAAATGGCTGTTTATCTTCCTCTTTCAGATGAAGCTCAAGACGAAGCGAAAGAATTAATGGCTGCAAATAAAAACCTCCTTAAACCTCAAAATGGTGATCCTATAGCTAACCCTCGCATGGATATGGTGCTTGGTGCTTTTTGGATGACTAAAAACGTTGATGGTGAAATTGGTGAAGGTAAATATTTTTCAAGTCCAAATGCTGCTATTACTGCTTATGAATACGGAGTAGTTTCACTTCGTGCGAAAATCAAAGTATTAGCTACTGATACTCCAAAATATAGAAATATCGGAGAAAAAGTTTTCGAAACTACTGTTGGTAAATTACTTTTTAATAGTATTTTGCCAAACGATTTTGCTTACGTTGATGAAGAAATGAATCAAAAAAGACTTTCTGCTTTGGTAGATGAAATGATTATGCATTATGGTATCGATGCTACTCCAGCTGTACTAGATTCTATTAAAACTTTCGGTTATAAATATTCTACTCTTTCAGGTACAACCTGGGGACTCGATAACGTTTCTGTACCACCAGAGAAAATCGAACTTATCGCTTTAGCTAAAAAAGAAGAAGAAAAGATCCGTACAGAATGGAATGATGGTTTGCTTTCTGATAATGAAAAGTATCAAAAAATTATTGAAATTTGGACTCGTGCTAAGAAAGATTTGGAAAAAATCTTGCCTAATACTCTAGACAAAAACGGATCTACTTATGATCTCTTTACTTCTGGAGCGAGAGGTACTATGACTTCACTTTCTCAAATGACAGGTATGAAAGGTTTGATTCAAAACAACCAAGGTAAAACTCTAGAATTCCCAATCATCCCATCTTACCAAGAAGGACTTTCTCCAATCGAATACTTCGTTGCAACTCACGGTGCTCGTAAGGGTGCATCTGATACTGCTCTTAACACTGCTAAAGCTGGATACTTGACTCGTAGATTAGTAGACGTTGCTCAAGACGTAGTTATTACCGAAGAAGATTGCGGAACCAAAGAAGGTAAAATGGTAAGTAAAGAAAATATTTCTGGAATGGAAATTCCATTATCTAAAAATATTCGTGGACGTGTGTTAGCAGCTGATTTGAAAGATGAAAACGGCAACGTGCTTTACAAAAAAGGTTTCTTAATCACAAAAGAAGAAGCAGTATTGATAGAAGCAAAAGGTATTAAGGAAGCATATGTGCGTTCTCCTTTAACTTGTAAAACTGCTCACGGACTTTGTCAAAACTGTTACGGTCTTGATTTAGGAAGAAATAATTTAGTTAAACTTGGAGAAGCTGTAGGTATTATTGCAGCTCAAGCTATCGGTGAACCTGGTACTCAGCTTACACTTCGTACTTTCCACGCTGGAGGTGTTGCAGGTACTGATATTACTCAAGGTTTGCCTCGTGTTGAAGAAATTTTTGAAAAGAGAACTCCAAAGAACCCAGCTGTTGTGTCTCAATCAAACGGTGAAGTATTTGAAGTAAAAGATAAAGAAGGTGAAGCTCGTATTATCAAAGTCTTATCTGATGCCAAAGGAGATGGTACTAATAAATCACAAGAAATAGAATACGTTATTCCTCCTTATAGAATTCCAGTTGTAAAAGTAGGAGACAAAGTAGTTTCAGGAGAATTATTAACTGACGGATCTGCAGATATTTCTGAAGTATTTAAATACGGAGGTAAGGATAAGGTGGAAGAATATATTATTCGTGAAATTAATAAAGTTTACGAATTACAATCTGCTTCTATTTCACGTAAACATACTGAGATTATCGTTCGTCAAATGTTCTCAAGACGTCGTATTAAAGATGCGGGTGAAACTAATTTCTCCGCTGGTGATATAGTTGAAAGTACTGCACTGATTGAAGAGAATAACCGTGTTGTTGGATTAAACGCAATTGAAGCAAAAGCTGAAACAATTGTATTAGGTATCACTGAAGTTTCACTTCGTACTAAGAGTTGGTTATCTGCTGCTTCTTTCCAAAATACAAATCGTGTTTTGATTGAGAACGCTGTTAAGGGCGGAGTAGATTCTCTAAGAGGACTTAAAGAAAACGTTATTATCGGTCGCTTGATTCCTGCTGGAACAGGCTTTAGAAACAAAAAAGAAGAAGTTTTCGAAGAAGAAAACTTAAACTAAAATATGAACTCTCCTGTAAATCAAATCAAGGAGAGACTAACAATAGAAGAAGTGGTCTCTTCATATATACCTTTAGTGAAAGTAGGGAATACTTTAAAAGCAAAGTGTCCTTTTCACAATGAAAAGACCCCTTCTTTCTTTGTTTCTAATGAAAGAAAAAGTTATTATTGTTTTGGTTGTTCTAAGGGAGGAGACATTTTTTCTTTTGTTGAAGAATTTGAAGGTTTAGATTTTAAGGGGGCTTTAAAACTTTTAGCCGAAAAGGCAAATGTAAATTTGAATGATTTTCAAGTTGAGAATACTGACGAAAAGGATAATTTATTTAAAGTTATGGAAGAAGCAACAAGATTTTTTGAGAAGAATTTATCTTTAAATCCTGAAGCTTTAAAATATTTAAAATCTCGTGGTCTAGAAGAAAATACTATTTCTGAATTTCGTTTAGGTTTTGCAAAAGATGAATGGAGAGATTTAGTTACTTATTTAGTTGGTAAGGGGTTTAGTCATGAAATCATTTTACGTGCTGGTTTAATCAAAAAGAAGGATGAAAATGAAAAAAACTACGATCGTACTTATGATAGATTTCGTTTTCGTATAATGTTTCCGATAATGGATTCCAGTTCTCGAGTTATTGCTTTTTCGGGGAGATACTTGGGTCCAGATAAGGGAGAAATGACACCAGCCAAATATCTAAATAGTCCAGAAACTCCTATTTTTTCAAAATCAGAAGTTTTGTACGGTTTACATAAAGCCAAAGACTCTATTCGTAAAAACAATTTTTCTATTTTAGTAGAAGGTCAAATGGATTTACTACTTTCTCATCAGATTGGTTTTAAAAACACAGTTGCAACTTCAGGTACAGCTATGACTGGTGAAGTTTTAACTAAAGATAAAAACGTTTCGAATCTAGGTTTAGTGAGAAGACTTTCACCAAATATTATTATTGCTTTTGATGGAGATAAGGCTGGACTTAGTGCTACTGAGAGAGCAAGTAAAATAGCCCTAAATCTAGGTATGGACGTTAAGATTACTAAACTTCAGGAAGGTATAGACCCTGCGGATTTTATTAAAGAATACGACAAAGAAGAATGGAAAAAAGTAATAAAAAATTCTAAACATATTATTGAGTTTATTTTAAATAATATTTTAGATGAATTTAAAAGTGATCCTAGAAAGATAGGGAAATTAATTCGAGAAAAAGTTTTGCCTTATGTTTTACTTTTGCAAAGCGGTATAGATATGAATTTTTTCTTAAGGTTAATTAGTGAGAAATCAGGGATATCAATTGATGCTTTGACTCAAGATTTAGATACTTTATCTCTAGAGCAGAAAAATAATTTTAAAAATAATGAAACCGTTAACCCCTTCATTCCTTCTAAAGAAGAAAATCTAGAAGATAGGGAAAGGAAAATCTTAAATTATTTAATTGGAATGATTTTTTGGCAAAAAGAAAAAGATGAGCATAATAATGAATTAATAAAAATTATAAAATATTTAGAGACAATTTTGAATCAAGACTTATATACATTTTTATTAAATAATAAAATAAACAAAGAAGAACTTGTTTTTAAAACTGAAGAATTCTATAGTAATAAAGAAGAAGGTTTTGTTTGGGGAGATTTGACTGATATGCTTAAAGAATTAAAGATATTATCTCTTTCTAAAAAAGCCAAAGATATGGAAAATGATTTAAATAATATAGATGTTTTTAAAGAGTTTAATTTAATTAAAATACAAATAGAAGATATTAAAAACGGTCGCTTTAATTTTGAATAAATATTATGAAGAAAAAAGTAGTTAAAAAAGTAAAAAAGGTTTTGCCAAAAAAGGTTAAAAAAGTAGCTAAAGTAAAAGCTAAGGCAAAAATTATCAAAAAGAAGGTTATTAAAAAAGTAGTTAAAAAAGTAAAAAAGGTTTTTCCAAAAAAGGTTAAAAAAGTAGCTAAAGTAAAAGCTCCAGTAAAAAAGCTAAAAGATATAAAACCAGCCAAAGAAGTAGTCAAAAAACTAACTTCTGCGGAAAGAAAGCAAGAAGAGCTAGAATTTAAGAAAAATACTCTTATTGAAAAAGGTAAAAAGAGAGGTTTTATTACTTACGATGAAATTTTAAAAACTTTTCCTGATATTGAAAATAATATTTTATTCTTAGACGAACTATATGAAAGCTTTTCTGTAGCTGGGATTGATGTTTTAGAAGGAGGGAATTTGCTTAATTTAGATGCTGATCAAGATGTAAAAGAATTACTCAAAAATGCAAATCACGATTCTATTCAAATGTATCTAAAAGAAATCGGTCAATATCCACTAATCTATGCTCAAGAAGAAAAAGACTTAGCGAAAAGAATTGAAAAAGGAGATATAGAAGCTAAGAATTTACTTGCTCGGGCGAACCTTCGTTTGGTGGTTTCGATTGCTAAAAAATATGTTGGTCGTAGTGCAAATCTTTCTTTGCTTGATTTAATTCAAGAAGGTAATTTAGGACTCTTTAAGGCTGTAGAGAAATTTGATTGGAATAAGGGTTTTAAATTCTCAACGTATGCAACTTGGTGGATTCGTCAATCTATAACTCGGGCACTCGCTGATCAGTCTCGTACTATTCGTATTCCGGTGCACATGGTTGAAACTATTTCAAAATACAAGCAAATTCACCGTAAGCTTAGTCAAGATTTAGGTCGTGAACCGCTTGCAGAAGAGATTGCAACTGAGATGGGTATTCCGGTAGAAAAGATTCATGTGATAGAAAATATTTCTCAAGATACCGTATCGCTCGAGCAACCTATCGGAGACGACGATGACAAATCAACACTAGAGAACTTTATTTCGGATGATAAAATCCTTCGCCCAGATCAAGAGTCAGCTCGTCGTATTTTGTCAGATCAAATTAAAGAAGTTTTAGATGAGCTTAATCCAAAAGAAAGAAAGATTTTAGAAATGCGTTACGGACTTATTGATGGTATACAACATACTCTCGAAAGAGTAGGGGAAGAGTTCGGCGTTACTCGCGAACGTATTCGCCAAATCGAAGCTAAAGTTCACGATAAACTTCGCTCTCACGAAAAAATCGCTCGCCTTAAAAATTATTTTGATTAAACAGTAAACTAAATACCCCATAGGCAAGACCTATGGGGTATTTAGTTTAAAACACAGTAAGTCTTGCCTACCGTGTTTAATATATTTATTATTTGTTTTTCTATTTTTTTAATGATACTATGCTTAGGATATTGTTATTTTTTTAACCTTTAAACTTCTTATTATTATGGAAATAAAAGATAAAAAGAAAGTTCTTAAAGCTTTGTACCTAATGGTGTTTTTGATTAATGTATTTAATTGCATTGATTTTATTTACCATAAAAAATTCTTTCAAGGATTAAGTGTGGGTTGTATTGCCATCGTTTTCTTGCTTCTTTTTTTAGAAAAGACTAATAACAGAATACTTCTGTGGTTTTTGTTATTAATCGGTATTGGATTTTGGCTCATTCAATTCTTGTCTAATTTCTGGGATAAATACTAATGATCAAAGCCTCCATATGGAGGCTTTTTAAATTACTTAATATGCTTTTTGTAATAAATCTAAAGCTTGTTTTAGACTTTCATAAGGAGCGGCGCCTCCGATAGTATCAATCACTTTTCCATCTATAACTATAAATGAAGAAGGTGTACCTTGCACTCCGGCAATTTGTCCGTCTAATATATCTTGTTCAACTTTCTTTTCGTAAACTTTATTCTCTACGCAATCATTAAACGCATACATAGTTAAATCTAAATCTTCTGCTATTTGATTTATATCTTCACTCGTAAAGGTATTGTTTGATTTTGTTCTCTTGTAGATTTCATCTGTAAATGCCCAGAACATTTGATTACCTCCTTGTTCATAAGCGCATTCGGTAGCGATAGCTTCAGAAAATGCATTTGGATGCAAAGATTCTATAGGGAAATGCCTATAAACCCAAGCAACTTCACCCTTAGACTCTGCTACGATTTTATGCATAGTAGTATGGAAAATACGACAAAAAGGACAGCCAGTATCCGAATATTCTACAATCTTAATTTTTGCATCTGGATTACCAAAGATATGATCTTCTTCGGTAATAGGACGAAGTGATATTTCTTCTTCATTCACAACGGCACTTTTTTCTTGTTTTTTAGGAGAATTTTCGGGTTTAGTGTCTTTTAATAAAATTGCTCCTGCTACTAAAATCCCTAAAACAATAATAGCACTCGCAATAGTTTTAAAATTGTCTTTTTTAGCACTATCTTCTTTGGTGATGGTTATAGTTTCTTTGATTTCTATTTGCTCAATATTATTTTCATTTATGTTATTTTCCATATTTTTATCTCTTATTATTAATATCTATATAATAGCATTTTTTTTGTTGCAAGAGTATAATTATATAGAAGTCTAAAATTAAGTCTTTGTCGAGGCTTATTTATTAAAAATATTATAAATATAAATTATGTGTACAAATTGTAAAAATTGTAATGGTATGTGGTGCGGGTGCTCTGTATCTAAAATCATGAAAGCTTTAGTTATAATAGGAGCTCTTAATTGGGGATTAGTAGGTGTTGGTATGCTTACAGGTTCTCCTTTGAATGCAGTAAATATCTTGTTAGGGTCTACTCCTTATGCAGAAGCCTCAGTATATCTAATAGTAGGTATTGCAGCATTAGGAACTATGTGGGGATGTCGATGTAAAACTTGTATGTCTTCTTGTGCTTCTTGTTCTGTGGAAGCAAAAACAGAAAATAAACCTATGTAATTTGATATGTTTTAAAGATAAAGCACCCGACAAGGGTGTTTTACTTTTTGGTTAAAATATGTTATATTTTAAGGGTTAAATGGCAAGCTTATCCAATATTATTTTTTATATTTTAAGTTTTTTGGCGCTTTACGTGCAAGTTTTTTTTCTTGTAACCTTTTTCGAAAATCGTAAAAATATCATTTCTCGTAAGGGAAAAGTTAAGCTTAAAAACTATAAACCAGTGACTATTATAGTACCTTGCTGGAATGAAGAAACTACAATAGACAAAACCGTAAAATCTTTACTCGAATTAAATTATCCAAAAGATAAACTTCATATTTTTCTTATTGATGATGGATCTACTGATACTACTTGGCAAGTATTACAAAAGTATAAAGATGTTTCAAATATTCAAATATTCAAAAAAGAAAATGGAGGGAAGCACACAGCTCTAAATTTTGGTTTAGAAAGACTTGAAACTGATTATATCGGATGCTTGGACGCTGATTCGGTTGCGCATCCTGATGCTGTAAATCGCCTTATGAGTTATTTTGAAAATGATAATACTTTGTTTGCTGTTGCTCCTTCGATTATTGTAGTGAACGATAAAAGTATAATTCAAAATGCTCAAAGTGCCGAATACTATATGGCAGTTTATATTAAAAAGATGCTTGGGTTTTTAGGCGGTATTCACGTGACCCCTGGACCTCTTACAATCTTTAAGAAAAAAGTTTTTGATGAACTCGGTCCTTATCGTCACGCTCATAATACCGAAGATATGGAAATTGCTTATCGTATGCAAATTAACGGTTATAAAATAGAGCAATGCAATGATGCTTTCGTATACACTAATACGCCTAATACAGTCTATAAGCTCTACAAGCAACGCTTGCGATGGATATACGGCTTTATTAATAATACTATTGATTACAAGCATTTCTTGTTTAAAAGCAAATATGGGAACTTCTCTTTATTTACTGTGCCAGCCGGCATAATCTCTATTTTTGCAGCGAGTTATTTATTCTTTAGACTTATTTATAATATAAGTCAATTTATTTATAATAAATTTGTTGAATATCAGACTTTAGGATTTGATTTAGTGACTGAAAAAAGTTTTCATTTCGATCCATTTTTTATAAATACTAAAGCTTTTATTTTTATAACTATCGTTTTGTATGCTTTAGTAATAACTTCAATGCTACTCGGTAGTAGAAT
>DALYEI010000004.1:0-5017 GCA_031972685.1 Minisyncoccota bacterium
AAACATATGGATCAACAAGAATTACAAAACACAATAGCAAAATATTATGCAAAGCTTCCTCCTAAAGTAGCGGAGTATTTTGCTTCTATGTCTTGGATAGAGATCATAAAAGGAATTAAAGAAAAAAATAACCTTTCCGATAATCAACTTCAAACTCTAAGTATCGAAACTACTTTATTGCTACTCGCAGTTATTAGCAAAGAAGAATATGAAGCTATACTCGAGAAAGATTTAGAATTAGAAAGATCTAAATTAGATTTAATTTTAAAAGAAATTAACGCTTTTATCTTAAATAATATAAACCTAGAATTACGAGCAACTTTTGAAAAGAATCAAGACGAGTCAATCATAGGTGGAGAAATTGAAGAAAATACAGATGTAATTAAAGAAATAAATAAACTAGAAATAAAAGAAGAACCTAAAATCCTTCAAACAGAAAAAGAAAGTAAAGTTGAGCGTATAGTTGGAGAATTAAAGCACGAAGAAAAAGTTTATCAAATCGGTAGAGAAAATAACTTAACTATTTCTCAAATAACTAAGTTAGCTGAAATAGTAGGAGATATTTTAAATGGTAAAATATTTGGTGATAAATTTTTAGATGCTTTAGAAATCTTAAATATAGATGAAGAAAAAAAGAAGAAAATTGCTTCTCGAGTTAATGATGAAGTTTTTAAAGAAATTAGAAGTAGAATGATGGGGAAGGTAGTAGAAAGTCAAAAAGTTGAAAGTGTAGGGACAAGTTATAAAGATGAAAGTAATAAAGTAGAAAGTAAAGATCCAGAACAAATACAACTAGAAAAGGTTGTAGAGGAAGATAAGAAAATAACCAGTAGTATAATTAGTCAAAAATTAGAAGGTCAAGTAAAAAGTAATATTATTGATAGTGTGCATTCATTACCAAATATCACAGAAACAGCAACTAAAAAACTAGATCCTTATCGCGAAATACCAGAATAAAAATTTCATAATTTGAAATTTTTATTCTATAATTAGAATATGCAATTTAAAGTTCCACAATTCTTAGATATAGAAGACAAAATATTTGGACCTTTTACTTTTAGTCAATTTGCTTATTTAGCAGGAGGGGCAGGAATTAGTTATTTCTTATATAAATTGTTAGGTTTTTGGTTGGGGGCTATACCTATAATGATAATAATTGGACTATCTTTAGCCTTAACCTTTTATAAACCCAACGAAAGACCTTTTGTTGATATGTTAGAATCAGCATTTACCTACTTGGCTACTAGTAAACTTTATATTTGGCAAAGAGAAAAAATAACTAAAAGAGAAGTAATAGAGAAACAGAAGAAACAAGCAACGATTATTCATAATCCAAAGTTAAATAGAAGCAAGTTGCGTGACTTGTCTTGGAGTTTAGATATTTTAGATTTTAAAAAAGAAAAACAACAATAATTTATGGCAATAAATGCAAGACCAACACAGGAATTCGTTCCTGTAAAAGAAATCAGAGATGGAATTATCCTCCTAAAAGACGGAGGTCTTCGTGCTATTGTGCTTGCAAATTCTATAAACTTATCTCTAAAGTCTGGCGAAGAACAAAAAGCAATTATAATGCAATTTCAAAACTTTCTAAACACTTTAGATTTTTCAATTCAAATTTCAATTGAGTCTCGAAGGCTTGATATACGGCCTTATTTACTTTTATTAGAAAATAGAATGAAAGTTCAAAATGAACCTTTAATGAAACTTCAAACCAAAGAATATATGGAATTTATAAGAAACTTTACCGAAAGTGTTAATATTATGACTAAAACTTTTTTTATTGTTGTGCCTTATAGTGAAAATTCTTTTGTTCCATCAAACACCAATGTATTAGAAAAATTATTTAAAAAGAAAAGTGGTGAAGAAAAAAAAATAGAAGAAAAAATAGATTTCGAAGAAAAAAGATCTCAACTTGAACAAAGAGTTAGTGTAATTCAACAAGGCTTAAATCGTTGCGGTATTAAATCCGCTCAACTAGGTACAGAAGAAGCTATAGAGGTTTTCTATAAAGTCTTTAATCCAGGCGAACTCGAAGGTAAAATCGAACTTGAAGGACAAAACTAGATAAAAAACTAGAACTAAATAACTATTTATATTATAATTGATATAGGTTTTTAATAACTATATTATGGGAATTTTTGATACATTATTTGGTAAAAAAGATAATACAACCAACACAGAAGTTGATACTTCTATGCTTTCAGTTTTACCTGAACAAATTTACGAATCAGCAACCTTAGAGCTTAAAGATATCATTGCTCCTTCTGCTTTGAAAATAGAAAGTAAATCTATAAGCTTGGGTGATAAAATAGCTAGAACTTTTTTCATTATTTCTTATCCTCGTTATTTAATAGATAACTGGTTTTCTCCTATTATTAATTTGGACAAGGTTTTTGATGTATCTATTTTTATTCATCCTATTGATACTTCAGTAATCCTAAGACAATTCCAAAAGAAAGTAGCCGAAGTACAAAGTCAGATAAATGACCGGGAAGCAAGAGGTATGGTTCGGGATCCAATGCTAGATACTGCTTATCAAGATCTAGAAGGGTTACGCGACAACCTTATTCAAGCGCAAGAAAAGATGTTTGATGTTGGAGTTTATATTACAGTTTATGCTGATAATGAATTAGATCTTTATAAAATAGAAAATGAGATTAAATCAATATTAGAATCTAAATTAATATACTTAAAACCAGCATTATTCCAACAAGAAGATGGTTTTAAAAGCGTTATACCGATAGGCACAGATTTACTAAATATTAATCAAAAACTAAATTCTGAACCTCTTTCTTCAATTTTTCCTTTTGTATCTTTTGACTTAACCTCAGACAAGGGAATTCTTTATGGTATAAATAGACACAATTCTAGTCTAGTGATTTTTGATCGTTTTTCTCTTGAGAATTACAATTCTGTGACTTTTGCTAAATCTGGTTCTGGAAAAAGTTATGCTACTAAGTTAGAAATCTTGCGCTCACTGATGTTCGATATTGATGTTATTGTTATTGATCCTGAAAGGGAATACGAATACCTCGCCGAAGCTGTAGGAGGTAGATACTTTAATATTTCTCTTTCTTCGGATCACCACATAAATCCTTTTGATTTGCCAATACCTCGAGAAGACGAAACTGCTGCAGATGTATTACGTTCTAATATTATAAATTTAGTTGGTCTTTTTAGACTTATGCTCGGAGGACTTACTCCAGAAGAAGACGCTTTAGTAGATCGGGCTATTTCTGAAACTTATGCAATTAAAGATATTACTCCTGATTCTGATTTTTCAAATATTGAACCTCCATTGCTTTCAGATTTTGAACTAGTTCTTTCTGGTATGGAAGGATCAGAATCTGTAGTAACAAGACTTGCGAAATATACTCGTGGTTCTTGGTCTACTTTTATTAATAGGCCTTCGAACGTTGATATAAATAAAAAATTCGTAGTATTTTCAGTGCGTGATATGGAAGACGAGTTAAAACCTATCGCTATGTATATCGTAACTCATTTTATTTGGAATACAATTCGCAAAACCTTAAAGAAAAGACTACTTGTAGTAGACGAGGCTTGGTGGATGATGAAATCTGAAGATACTGCATCCTTCTTGTATTCACTAGCCAAAAGAGGCAGAAAATATTATTTAGGACTTGCTACTATTACTCAAGATGCGGCAGACTTTATGAAATCTCCTTATGGAGTACCTATTATTACCAACTCTTCTATTCAATTACTTCTCAAACAATCTCCAAGTACTATAGATATTTTGCAAAAAACCTTTAACTTAACAGATGAAGAGAAATATTTACTTTTAGAGTCGGGAGTAGGGGAAGGTATATTCTTCGCTGGACTTAAACACGTAGCTATTAAAATAGTAGCCTCATACACAGAAGATCAAATCATAACCTCAGACCCATCTCAAATACTTTCTATTAAAAAAGAGAAAGAAGACTTGGAAAATGTAGAAATGAATAATAGTTAATGTTATAATTAAAATAATGTTAAGTAAAGTTTTTATTATAATTATTTCTTTTATATTCTTAATGAATAGCAATTTAGCGTTTGCTCAATTATCTAAAGGAGATATAACTCTAAGTATTAACCCTAATATACCGAAATCTGGAGACACAGTAAAGGCCGTTATTAATAGTTATTCGGTTGATTTAAATAAATCTTATATTATTTGGAAATTAAACGATGAAACAAGACTTTCTGGTATAGGAAAAACAAGTTTTTCTTTTATTTTAGGAGAAATTAATTCTTTAAATGAAGTTAGTGTGAATATTGAAACTGTAGATGGAAATACGATCAATAAATCCTTAACTATAGCTAGTAATGATATAGATTTACTTTGGGAAGCAACAGACTCATACGTGCCTCCTTTTTATAAAGGGAAGGCTCTTTTTGCAAGAGAAGGAGAAATAAAGGTTTCTGCTATACCTTCTGTTTACAACGGTGAAAATAAATTAAGTAAAAATAATCTTTCTTATACTTGGGAAAAGGATGGAAACGGAGATTTAAAAGCTTCAGGATTCGGAAAAAATTACTTTACATATAAAAATAGTTTTTTAGATAAATTTAACACAATAAGAACAACTATTTCTACTATAAACAATACTACAAATGTAAAGGGTGAGATAATAATCTCACCAACCGAACCTAAGGTGCTTCTTTATAAGAAAAATTATAATGGTGATTATATAAAATCTTTAAATATAGATAATAATATAAACAAAGAAGGAGTTTTAATAACAGCAATACCTTATTTTTTTAGTCCATTAGATATAAGAGACAACGATCTTAAGATGTCTTGGTTTGTAAATGGTGAACAAATACTAGACCCTGTAGCTAAAAATGAATTATTTATAAAACCAGCCGAAGGAAAAACTGGTAATGCTACTATACAAATCATAATAGAAAATACAAAAACTTTATTCCAAAGTACACAAAAGAAAGTATTAATTAATTTTTAATGAAAAAAATAAATTTTAAAAAATTAAATAGTTTACTCTTTAGTTTAATT
>DALYEI010000004.1:5117-51752 GCA_031972685.1 Minisyncoccota bacterium
GAACCTTGTCCATTAGGTCAATTCATGAATACTTTTATAGATATTTTTATTGGTATTGTAGCTATATTATCGATGATTATGATAGTTATGGGAGGTATAGAATACGTTATGAGTGATTTAGTTACTTCTAAAGAAGAAGCAAAATCTAGAATTCAAAATGCAATATTAGGTTTAATTTTATCTTTATCTATATATATAATCTTAAATACTGTAAATCCGAATTTACTTAACCTTTGTTTAGATGTAAAACCAGCAACCATAATAATAGATGAAGATGTTCCTCAAAAAGCAGTAAATGGCTATTATAGTAACGGAAAATATAAAGCAGGATCTAAATGGGACGATTCAATAGGTAAAGCAGCTACTTTACCTAGAGGGGTAAAATTAAACGGAGTAGAATGTTCAGTTGTAGGTCAACAAAATTGTACCTCAACTAGAGGATTAAGTACTTCAATAATTAATAGTATCGCTAATGGTTGCTGGGAACAAAAAGGTAAAAAAGATTGTGATATTATTATTACTGGTGGTACAGAAAACTGGTTACATAGTGCAAATGGTGGACATAAACCAGGAAGCCCTGTTATAGACTTAAGACCAACCGAAGACGTTAATAAATACATAACAGGAAAAACAACCCCTCCAAACCCAGGAACAACTATTAATAAAAATGGTATTAATTATTATTATCACGCAAATCACGGTGGCGGTGGTTATCATTGGCATGTTTATTAAATAAATTTTACTTATGTCTAAAAAATTCATCATTTTAATAACAATTTTAATACTTATACTAGCTTTGTTTTTTGGTTTTTCTTATTTAACTAAAAATAATACTAAAGTAGGGGAGAATGGGGAAATTCAAAGTGAAAACTTTTTTGCTGATATTTTTAATTTTGGAAATTTAAACAATAGTGAAACAATAAACAATGTTGTAGATTTTATTACTGGAACAGAGGGAGATAATATAGAAAAAAACAAAGAAATTAAAAAATTAAATAAAATTTCTAGTATAGCTATATCTGGATATGGGATTTATGAAAAAGAGATTTATACTGAAGTTCCAGATATTGAACCTAATGATATAAAGCAAGCAAGCTTAGTTGAAAATCCAACTTCTCCAAACACAGAATTTATTTCTGTTTTAAAGTACTCTAATAAAAACAACGGAAATATTTACCAAACTTTAATAAAAGATTTAGAAGAAAAAAATTATTCTTCAACAATTATTCCAAATGTTCACGAAACTTTATTCACTACAAACAACGTAATCTACAGGTATTTAAAAAATGGAAACACAATAGTAACCTTTTTAGGAAATTTACCTAAAGAAATATTAGGGCAAGATTCAAATAATAATGAAATTTTTGGAAGTTTTTTGCCTGATGGTATAAAAGATATTTCAATTTCTAAAAACAAAGAAAATATTTTTTATTTAAATTTAACTAAAAACGGAGTTGTGGGGGTGGTTATTGATAGCAATAATTCTAAAACTAATGTTTTTGATTCAAGTTTTAGCGAATGGTATTCTTATTGGCCAAATAATGATTTTATCATATTAAATACTAAACCTTCGGGTTTAGTTGATGGTTTTGCTTATCTTTTAAATATTAAAAATAGAAACTTTAATAAAGTTTTAAATAAAATAAAAGGACTAACAACTCTTAGTAACGGTAATTTAAGTACAATATTATACTCAGATAATAATTTATCTTTAAAATTATTAAATCCTAATACTAATGAAACTAAAAATCTTAGATTAAATACTCATTCTGAAAAATGTGTTTGGTCACAAGACAATATCACTCTTTATTGTGCTATACCTAAGAATATACAAGGTGGATTTATTTATCCTGATGCTTGGTATCAAGGTGAAGTATCTTATGATGATGAGATTTGGAAAATAAATACAGAAACTGGAGCAAGAACAAAACTAGTTGATCCTAATACTCTATATGAAGGTGAAGTTATAGATGCTATTAACCTTTCTTTAGACAAAGAAGAAAAAACTTTATTCTTTATGAATAAAGTCGATTCATATCTTTGGGGATTAAGATTAGATTAAATATTGCCTATATATTTTATAACTACGTGACGATCTTTACCTTCTCCGTTTGATTCAGTTTTAATATCACTTTCATTTGCTAAAAATTCATGAACTATTCTTCTATCAAAAGGGGACATAGGATCTATTTGTATATTTGATTTAAAATAACGAGCTCTTTCTGCCATCATATGAGCAATTTGATGCAAATTATCTATTTTATTTTTTTGAAAGTTATTTATATCAATAATAAAGTCTAGTTTATGATTTTCATCTTTGATTTTATTTTCAACAATCCTTTTTACAAGCATATTTAAAGATTGTAAACTTTCTCCATTTCTATGAGTAAAATAATGAGGTTCTTCAACATAAACTCTAAACCAAGTACTATTTAAAGTATTTGGATTAGAAGTCTCTTCAACTAAAATTTCTTTAATACCTATACCAATATTAACAATTAAATCTTCTATTAATTTTTGAATTTCTTGATTGTTCATATAATTTAATTAATTTTTAACTGATAATGGTTTTTGTTTTTTATTTATATACATTTGTTGCAAGCCTGCAAAAATATTACTTGTAGCCCAATAAAGCGCTATGGCACCTGAAATACTATAAGAAATAAAAGCTACTACAAAAGGGAAGACGTACTTCATTTGCACATGCATACTTTCACTTAAGCTTTCTGCAAAGCTAGGCATTTTATTAGGATCTTTATTTTCTGATTTTTTAGGCTTTGGCATAAAGGAAGCTACAAAAAATTGAGATAATCCGGCAATAATAGCTAAAACCAAGCTTTTAGTACTAATATCTATTAATCCTAAGAAATTTGTATTTAAATAATCTGGTTTTGGTATAAAACTATATAAAACTTCAGGATTAAAATTTAAACCTTTATAAAAAACATAATATAAAGCAAAAATTATAGGAATTTGAATTAAAATAAGTAAACAACCAGAAAATGGATTAGTATTATATTTCTTATATAACTCAAAAGTTAATCTGGCTTGTTCTTCTTTAGTTTTACCGCTATTTTTTATCTTTTCTAATTCTGGTTGCATTTCTCTAACTTTAGCTTGACCCTTAAGCGATTTTTGAGAAAGGGGGAAGAGTATAAATTTAACTAAGATAGTAAGCAAAATAACAGCAATACCAAGATCGTGATATGGTACCACCGAAACCAAAAGGGCTAAAAGATTTAAAAAAGGTTCATATAAAAAAGTATTCCAAAGATTTAATAACATATTCTCAATTCTATACGAAAATAACAAAAAAACCAAGTTTTATTATTATTTTAAAACATCAATATGATTCTTTTGCCAAGGATGACAACGCAAAATTCTACTTAAGGAAAGGTAAGAACCCTTAAAAAACCCATATTTTACAAAGGCTTGTTTGCTATATTCTGAGCAAGATGGATAAAAAACACAACTTGGTTTTTTATATATGCGAATATATTTTTGATAGAAATTTATTAAATAAATAATAATTTTCATTAGTTTTGTTTTAAAATAGACATTATTTGGTTAATTTCATTTTCAAGATTTAAAAAGGCTATATTTTTATGAGAACCCCTTAAACTGAATAAATCTTTGCTATTTTTACCAAAAATAAAAGAACCATTAAACCCAACAGGGAAGAGATTTAAGTATTTAGAAATGACACTATAACCCCTTCTCCTTAACATATTGCGCCCAGTTGCGCTCTTAATCACGCTCTTAGGCACAATAAAAGAAACCCGCACATCCGGGTTTCCTTTATTTATATAGAATTTAAGGCTAATATTATTGGAATTAATAAATTTCCCTTGTTTAAAAATTAAATCTACAATCTTTTGACTAGTTCTATTTTTTTTGGGAATCATATTAAACCAAAACTACTTCTTTTTGACCGCTAAAAGCTTGCGACCCTTTCTCATTCTTCCTAAAAGCACTTTTTTACCTTTTGAAGTTTTGGAACGAGACAAAAAACCGTGTGTTTTAGCTCTTTTTCTTTTATTTGGCTTGTATGTTTGTGACATATTGGTAGTATACCCTAATAATTTACTTAAGTCAAAGCAAGTAGAATGAGTCTTAAAAAGGTTATCAACAAATTATCAACAGTGTTAATAACTTTATAAAGTTACAAGCTACCCTAAAAAGATAGTATAATGTTTTAGATGGATACAAAACAACTTTGGAAAAACTGTTTGAACGAAATTGAATTAGGAATATCAAAAGCTAATTTTAGTACTTGGTTTAAAAATACTTCAATTTTAAAAGAAGAGGGGGGTATTATTTATATAGCTGTACCAAATGAATTTGTTAGAGATTGGCTTTTCAACAAATATCATAAACTAATAACGAAAACTATTGCTGATATATATGAAAACATGCGAGCAGTAGAATACGTTATAGCAAAAATAGAAAACAAAGAAGAAGAGTCTAAGTTAAATAAAGTAGAATCTACTATAAACAAAGAATTACCATTAAAAGACTTATATATAAGCCCAGAAGATAATTTAAATCCTAGATATAGGTTTGATTCTTTTATTGTTGGAGGATTTAATGAGCTTGCTTATGCTGCTTCCCAAGCAATTATTGAAAACCCGGGAACCAAATATAATCCTTTTTTCGTATATGGAAATACTGGTTTAGGAAAAACTCATTTACTTCAAGCTGTCGGAAATGCAATAAAAGAAAAATATCAAAACAAAAAAGTTCACTACATAACCCTAGAAAGATTTGCTACTGATTTCATAAATTCTCTACAATCAAATAAGGCTAATTCTTTTAAAGAAAAATATCGTAAATATGATCTTTTAATCATAGATGATATTCAATTTATTGGTAAAATGGAAAAAATTCAAGAAGAATTATTTCACACCTTTAATACTTTTTACGAAAACAACAAGCAAATTATCTTTTCTTCAGATAAGCACCCTAACTATATTCCAGAATTAGCAGACCGATTAAAATCTAGATTTGCACAAGGTATGATTGTTGATGTTTCTGAGCCTGAATATGAATCCAGATTAGCTATCTTGAAGGTTAAATTAAGGGATCAAGGGGTGAGTTTAGATGAAGATGTTATAAATTACATTGCAGCCACAATAAGGGGCAATATACGCGAATTAGAGGGTAGCCTAAACGCTATTGTTATGCAATATAAAATTAAAAACAAACCTCTTTCTCTTTTAGATGTTAAAAACATATTAAAAAATAATATTAAACCTAAAAAGAGTATTTCTGTAAAAGATGTAGTTAAGGTTGTTAGTGATCATTACAACATAGAAGAAGATACTGTTTATGACAAAACCAGAAGAAAAGAAATAGTAAAAGCTAGACAGGTTGTAATGTATTTACTAAGAGAAGATTTTAATGTTTCTTATCCGTTAATAGGTCAAAAATTAGGGGGTAGAGATCATACTACAGTAATACACTCTTATTTAAAAATAAAAGAAGATTTAAAAAACGATCCTCAGTTAATGCAAGAATTGGAGAATATTAGAATTATGTTTAAATAGTGTGAATAAGTTATGGAAATCTGGTGAATTAAGTTTAATAAAAAATTAATATTAACAAAACAAAATAAAATATACACAAATTAAAAATTAAATTCGAAAGTTATTAAGTTGGAAAAAGTTAAATAAGGCCTATAAAATATAAACAAAATTAACTTATCCACTTATCCACAACACTAACAATATTAATAAATTAAATATATAAAATATAAACATATGAAGGTAGAATGTGAAATAGAGAAAATTAAAAATGGAATTCTGTTAGCAGAAAAAATTACTGGTAAAAATTTAACCCTACCAGTTCTAAGTTCTATTCTTTTAGAAGCCACCAACAAAACCCTAAAACTAAAAGCTATGAATTTAAGTTTAGGTATTGAAATTGATATTCCTGCGAAAGTTTCAGAAGAAGGAATTTTAGCCATTTCTGGAAATTCTTTAGCTTCAGTTTTTTCTAATATTGTTCAAAAAGAAAATATAATCCTTGAAGGAAGTGATGGAAATCTTTTAATTAAAACCAAAAAGAATAAAATCAAATTAAAAGGAATGTCTTATGAAGATTTTCCAACAATACCAATGGTTACAGGTAATGATTTTGAAATTGAATCTAAAAAAATAGTAGAAGGAATAAAGTCTGTTTATTATAGCGCTTCTCCTTCAGACATTAAACCAGAAATCTCTAGTGTGTATGTTTATGGGGAACAAAATGATTTAGTTTTTGTTTCAACTGATTCTTTCCGTTTAGCTGAAAAGAAAATTAAACTAAAGAATAGTATTGAAAATTTTAATGTTCTAATACCTTTTAAAAATATAGCTGAAATCTTAAGGGTTATAGGGGAGACAAATCAAAATATTAAAGTTTGTTTTAATAAAAATCAAATATCTTTTTCTTTAGATGGAATATATTTAACTTCTCGTATTATAGACGGTATTTATCCGGACTATAGACAAATCATACCAAAAGAAAGTAAAACTGAAATTGTATTGCTTAAGCAAGATTTACTTAATGCTTTAAAGATATCAAATATTTTTTCCGATAAATTTAATCAGTTAAACTTAAACATTAATATTAAAGATAAAATTTGTGAATTGTCTTCTTCTAATAATGATGTTGGTGAGAATAATACTTATTTAGATGCTGTTTTGAAAGGAGAGGATGTTAGTTTAGCTTTTAATTATAAATACTTTCTAGATTGTTTTGCATCACTTTCTACAGATAGTGTTTCTATTAAACTAGATGGTCCTTTTAAACCAATGATAATAAATTCAGTTTCAGATAATAGTTTTACTTATTTAATAATGCCAATGAATAGGTAATGATAGAAATAAAAGATCTCTTACTTCGTTTTAATAAATTAATAGATAATGAAGAAATTAAAGTTTCTTTAATTAAAGAAACTATTTTAGAAGTTTTAAATATTGATATACCAAAAGAAAAAATTGTTTTTAAAAATGGAATTCTTAAGTTAGATATTAATCCGATTTATAAAAATGAAATTTTCTTTAATAAAGAAAAAATTCTCAAAAAAATAGAAGAAAAAAGTAATATTAAAAATATTAATAAGATCTTTTAAAGCCCCACTCTAAAATTCGTAATTACTTCTTTTGAATTATAAACAGTATCATAAACATTTATTCTTAGTTCGTTTTCATCTTTTAGGTTTTCTAAACTCTCTGGGGTAAAACTATAATTAAAAGGAGGTTCTAATGTTCCAACAAAAGAACCGTTAATAAATACGTCCATTTTAATTATTGGATATAAGCTATTTGTTTCAGTTTTTATATTTATGATTTCATTACTACCGTATAGTTTGTTGTTTTTTGGCTCTATAATGCTCACTGTTGGCTTATAATTGCCATGAATGTTGTCATACTCATTTGGTATTTCATTTATTGTTGTATTGTCGTATTTTTGATAATTTTTAGCCCACCAATCTTGTATTGGTGTATTCCAGTTTATGAAAACTCTAGAGTTTTCTATATTGCTTGGTTTTGGTCCTAAAATATTATTTCTATCAACCCAATATAATATAGATTTTACATTAGTAATAGTTTTTTCTACTTTTGTTTGTTCTGGGGTAAATTCGGTTGCAAGTTTTCCGGTTACAGAATCTATAATATAACTTTCATTTCCCCACCAAACACCTCTTAAAATTGGTTTAATGTTTTTGTCGTAAGGTATTGGTTCTTCAAAGGTTTCACCCGACACTAATGGTAATGAGTGTCTCATAAAAGCATTCCAAATTGGCCCAGCTAAAGCCGAACCTCCTTTTTTCATTGGTTTATTGTCGTTATTTCCAGCCCAAACACCAACAACCAAAGACGGAGTATATCCAATAGTCCAAGCATCCTTATTATTATTTGTAGTACCAGTTTTAACAGCCACTTTGTATCCTGGAATTTCAAGAGCGCTTCCGTTTCCAAATGTTGGAACTCTAGCAACATTATCTGACATAATAGAAGAAATTGTTAAGGTTGTATTTTTAGGTAATACACTTATTTCTTTTTGATTATATTTTTCTAAGCTTGTACCGTCTTTATCAAATACTTCTAATATTCCAGTATTTTTATTTTTAATACCACTATTAGCAAAAACTCCATATGCGCTAGTTATATCAAGTAAACTTACTTCTCCACCTCCGATAACTAAAGTAAGTCCGTAGCGATTAATATCACCCAAACTACTAATACCCATATCTTCTGCTGTTTTAAGAGAATCTCTTAATCCCGCTAAATAAAATAATTTAATTGCTGGAATGTTTATGGATTGAGCAAGTGCATTTCTTAAGCTCATTGGTCCCCTAAAGCTTCCATCGTAGTTTTGAGGATTATAACAATTACTTTGACTACCAGTTATAGCTCTACCATAAGCATCACAAGTGGTTTGAAATTCTGTTGGAAGATCAAAAAGCACAGTATCTGCTGTAAAACCTTTATTAAAAGCTGTAGCATATATAAAAGGTTTAAAAGATGAACCCGGTTGTCTTAATGCTGTAGCAACGTTAAAATTTCCATCAATATCTTTATCAAAATAATCTCTTGAACCTACCATAGAAAGTATTTGACCTGTTTTTGGATCTATCGCTACTAAGGCAGCATTTTTACCATTCCATTCTTTATCATTTTTTAAAGCACCTTCTTTTACAATTTCTTCCGCTTTTTCTTGCATTTTCCAATCTAGGGTTGTTATAACTTTAAGCCCTCCTTTTTCAACCATATCTTTACCATATTTTTCTTCTAAATATTCTTTTATATAAAATACAAAATGAGGAGCCTTGATATTACTTATGTTTTGTTTTTGAAATTCTACTACTTCGTTTTTTGCAGATTCGTATTCTTCTTTAGTTATAAAATTAGCATCATACATTTGGAATAAAACTAAATTTTTTCTTTCTTCCAATTTATCCAAGTTTTTTCCAAAAGGAGATAATCTAGTAGGAGATTGAGGTATTGCAGCTAAATAAGCAGCTTCCGCCACCGTTAAATCTATTGCTTTTTTATTGAAATAAGTTTTTGCTGCTTCTTCTACTCCGTAAACAGTACCACCATAAGGAACCTCATTAAGATAAAGTTCGAAAATCTCATCTTTAGTTAAAGCATTTTCTATTTTGACTGCCAAGATCCATTCTTTAACTTTACGAATAATACTTCTCTTTGAAGTTAACAAAGTATTTTTTATTAGTTGTTGAGTTATAGTAGATCCTCCTCCTCCAATACCGAATCCAGATAGGTTAGAAAAAACTGCACGAATAGTCGAAGTTATTTTTACACCGCCGTGATTATAAAATTCTCTATCTTCAATAGCTAAAGTGGCATTTTTAATATTAGTTCCCATTTCTTCAAATGGGATATTGGTTCTCTTAATATCTTGATGTACATTATAAAGCAAAACTTCCCCAGTCCGATCGTAAATCTTAGTTGAGTTTATAATTAGTCTTTCTTCAAAATCATTAAAGTTTGGTATCTTTAAGGTAGCTACCCAAAAGATTATTACAGATATACAAATAAGACCAAACCCAATTAAGAATAAAAAGGCTTCATGCCAAAAGCTATGCTTGTTTTTATGTTTATGAACTAAATTTTTTATTTTTTTTAACCACTTTTTCATTTATTTATTATATCAATAAATGTGCTATAATTCGACTATGAAAGTGATAACTGATGAAAATAAAATAGAACATTTATTAAATCATGGGGTAGAAAATATATTTGTAAAAGAGACTTTAAAAAATAAACTCCTTTCTGGAAAAAGGTTAAGGGTTTATTTAGGTATTGATCCAACAGGGCCGACTCTACATATGGGGCATGCTATACCCATGATGAAGTTAAAAGAATTTCAAGATTTAGGTCATCAAGTCATACTGCTTATGGGAGATTTTACTGCTATGATAGGAGATCCTACTGATAAAGCTTCTACTCGCAAACAATTAACCCATAAACAAGTTTTAACTAATTTAAAAAAATATAAAAAACAAGCCTCCAAGTTTTTAAATTTTTCTGGTAAAAACGCTGCCCAAATCAAATTCAATTCTAAATGGTTAATGAAAATGAATTTTGCAGAAGTTTTAGAACTTTCTTCAAAAATTACAGTAGATCAAATGCTTAAAAGAGATATGTTTGTTAAGAGGCATGAAGAAGGCAAACCTATTTTAGGTCACGAATTCTTTTATCCTTTAATGCAAGGTTACGATTCTGTAGCTATGGATATTGATGTAGAAGTAGGGGGTAATGATCAGACTTTTAATATGTTAATGGGTAGAGATTTAGTTGGTGAAATATTGCAAAAAGATAAATCTGTTATTGCAATGAAATTACTTGCTGACAATACTGGTAAAAAAATGGGAAAAACTGAAGGCAATATGGTTTCTTTTGAAGATAGTGCAGAAGATATGTTTGGTAAGGTTATGAGCTTTCATGATTCTCTAATTAAAATAGGTTTTGAACTTTGTACTTTTGTAAATGAAAATGAATTACCAGATTTAAATGATCCTAAAAACGCTAAAATGAAACTTGCTTTTGAAATTACTAAGATTTATCACGGAGACAAAAAAGCTCAAAATGCTCGCGAAGATTGGATTTCTAAATTTGAGAAAAAAGAAATTCCGGAAGAGTTAACTAAGGTCAAAGGGGAAGGACTAATTATAGATTTGTTATTAGTAAACAATCTAGTAGGTTCTAAAAATCAAGCTAGAAGATTATTAGACGAAGGTGCTATTTTAGATCTTGTTTCTAAAGAAAAAATAAAAGATATAAAATATAAGGTTAAAAAGGGAGATAAATTCAAAATAGGTAAAAAATTATTTATTGAAATAGTTTAAATTAAAAAACCGCTCAATTGAGCGGTTTTTTAATATTTAGTGAAATCTGTCTTCAGGATCGTAGTCGTCATCTTCTTCAGTAATATGCATCCCTTCCATATCATCATCCACTAAATCATCATCAAGCAAAGGATCAAAATCGCTATGGGCACCCCCATAAAAATCAGATCCAGTATCATCATCTTTATCAAATTCGTCCATTTTATTTTTAAAATTTATTTTTTAAAACGACCTTATAAAAAATTTATTTTTTAACTATTATAGTTTTATCAAAAACAAAATTCTAAAGCAAATACTTTTTCTTAAATATTGTGGATAACTATATTTTGTGATGAGCAAAAGCTGTCAGTGCGATAGCAATAGCATCTAATTCATCATCTAAACTTTTTTCTTTTTCTTTAGGTAAATTAATTAAAAGTGATACCATTTTACGAATTTGTCCTTTGTCTGATTTACCATATCCAGTAATACTATTTTTGATTTGTGGGGGAGAAGCTTCAAATATTTTTAAATCATATTTCCGAGCAAGATAAATAATAATTCCCCTCACTTCTGCTACTTGCATTACGGTTTTTTGATTAGTATTTAAGAATAGGGTTTCAATAGAAAGAATCTCAGGTTTATATTCTTGAATTATTTCTTCGATTTTTTTACCGAGTATTAGTAATCTCTCGTTAAAATCTAATTTACTAGAAGTTTTAAAACATTCACTATGAATCAAGATTTCTTTTCTGTCTCCTATATTTTTCTCGAGTATTGCAATACCGAGCCTTTCATATCCTGGATCTATTCCTAATATTCTCATATATTAATCTTCTTTAGTTAATTTTTCAAAACCTAAATGCTCATAGGCTTTTTGTGTGGCTACTCTTCCGCGAGCAGTTTTCTCTATTAAGCCGAGTTGGATTAGATAAGGCTCTATAACTTCTTCGATAGTTTCTTCTTCTTCGCCAATTGCAGCAGCGATAGTTTTAAGTCCGACTGGCCCTCCAGAGAATTTGTCAATTAAAACTTCTAAAAATTTTCTATCAGAAGCATTTAATCCGATTTCATCTATAGCTAGTAGGTTTAAAGCATTACGTACAGTATCTCTATCTAAATCTTTTTTATAAACTTGCGCATAGTCACGAACTCTTTTCAAAAAGTAGTTCGCCGTACGAGGGGTAAAACGACTTCTTTTAGCGATTTCAAGTATAGCTTCGTCATCTAAATCTGTGCCTAATAATTTACTTGATCTTTTTATGATTTGAGATAATTCTTGATCATTATAAAATTCAAGTCTAAATGCTCCTCCTGAAAAACGAGAACGAAGAGGGGAGGATATCATCGATACGCGAGTCGTCGCTGCAATCATTGTAAAAGGAGGAAGATCTAGTTGTATAGATCTCGCACTCGGACCCTTTCCGATAATTATATCGAGTACTCCGGATTCCATCGCAGGATAAAGTATTTCTTCTACCATCTTATTCAGGCGATGAATTTCATCAATAAATAAAATATCCCCACTTTCTAGATTAGTAAGTATTGAAGCTAAGTCACCAACTTTTTCAATAGCTGGTCCAGAAGTTATTTTGATTTGTTTTCCGGTTTCTTTGGCAATTAAATGAGCGAGAGTTGTTTTACCGAGTCCTGGAGGTCCGTAAAAAAGTATATGTTCAGGAGTATGCCCACGTTCACGTGCTGCACGAAGCAAAATATTTAGATTATCTTTAATATGATTTTGACCAATATACTCTAAAAAAGTATTTGGGCGTAATGCTTGGTCTAAAAAAGATTCTTCTTTATTCTCTTTTATGTGATTTTCTTCCATTATAATTTAATTTTAACATATTTTAGGGAATAGGGCTTGCTTGTTTTTGATTATATGAAAAGGGGCCTGCCCCGTCAGTCGCGACTGACGGGGCTTGACATTATTTTTATAATATGCTATACTCTAGAAAGATTAGTAAAAGTTATATACAGTTTATTCACAATATTTTCCACAACTATTATTTACGGTTGTAAAATGAAATAGTATAATTATTTTAAGAGGGTGTTAATCTCTAAGCAATCAGCCTTAGGTTCTACATTTCTGATTAGGACGACTTGGTGTATTTTATATTTCTGGGGCTATCCTATGGCGATATGTTACTTTGTGGGCTAAGCTTACAAAGGATTGTTTAGAGATTAATACTCTTTTTTATTTCTCAAATTTAAAAACCCGAATTATTTCGGGTTTTTAAATTTGTTATATCTTTTATAGTTTAAGCAAAAGTCTTTGCCTTGATTTTTAAAATGAGTATGGACGTCACTAATCATATCTAATACTTCGTCTTCGTTTTTTGCGTGGAAAACTAAATCAAAATCCCTTTCAGTTAGATAATCTGTTTTTAATGGATTTTTCTTAATCCAAGTAAGTAATCCTCCCCATTGTTCTCCCATAAGGATTATCGGAATATTACAAATATGATGAACTTGAACTAATTGCCAAGTATAGAAAAGCTCGAGTAATGTACCGATACCTCCTGGAGTTACTATTACTGCATTTGATAAAAGCATAAATTCATCTAGTCTTCCTGAAAAGCGTCCGAACTCTTGTTTGTAATCTATTGCTTCATTAAAGCCTTGATGCCAAGGAAGTTTTACTCCAACCCCGATTGTACGCACAGTAGAATTACTTTTACCTTGTTTGTGACCTATACTTGCTGCTTCCATTAAACCCTTGCCTCCCCCTGTGACCAAATCGATTTCCATTTTAGCGAGTTCTTTCGCTAGATGTTTTACAGATTTATAAATTGGATCATTTTTCTTAATTCGGGCACTACCGAATATTGCTACGCGGAAAAATTTTGGATTTTCTTTTTGTATTTTGATTTTTTTCATTCTGTTATTCTTGTTAATTTTTAATTTTATTCTTCGTTTAAGTCTACCACGCTCAGCACTTCATCGAAAGAGGTAACACCTTTTAACATTTTTATAACCCCGTCTTCTCTCATTGATAGCATTCCTTGTTTATTGGCAATTTGTTTAATTTCTCTTTCACTAGGATTATTAGGCATTATGCGTTCAATATTCTCATCAGTTTTAATTGCTTCAAAGATACCTATACGCCCCTTATAACCTGTTTGATTACATTCTTCGCAACCTATTGGTTCATATAATTTAAAGCCGGTATTAATATCTAAATTATATCTGTTTAAATCTTTTCCATTTTCTTTCATTTTTTCTAATACTATTTTGATTGTATTAGATTCACTCTCTTTGATAACTTTTTCTTTTTTACATTTGTCACAAAGTTTTCTAACTAGTCTTTGAGCAATTGATAAAGATAAAGCTGAAGGCATAATTTTGGGATTTACTTCAAGATCTGAAAGACGAGGGATAACTCCGGCGGCATTATTGGTATGCAAAGTTGAGAAAACCAAGTGCCCAGTTAGAGCAGATTGCACGGCGGTTTTTGCAGTTTCACTATCTCGGATTTCTCCAACCATTATTACGTCCGGATCTTGGCGGAGAGCCGCTTTTAATCCTTCAGCAAAACCGTACTCTTTTGCATCACTGATTTGAGTTTGAGTTATGCCTTTTAATCTATATTCGACTGGATCTTCGATTGTAATTATATTTATTTCTGTTGAATATATTTTTCTTAAGAAAGCATAAAGAGTAGTAGTCTTACCAGATCCAGTAGGTCCAGTCACAAGTATCAATCCGTTAGGTTTTGCAATTTCTTTTAAAACTATGTCGTATAAATAAGAATCCATTCCCATATCTTCGATATTAATTTGAATTGATTTCGGATCAAGTATACGCATTACGATAGTTTCTCCGTATGAACCAGGGATTAAAGAAGTACGAATACTAATTTCAGTACTATCTTCCATGATTGCAAATCTACCATCTTGCGCTCCGAGAGAAGTTAATTTCATTCCAGAAAGTAATTTGATACGAGAGTTAAGCAGGTGATAAATATTAGTACTAAAAAATTCTATATCTTGGAGTACTCCGTCTAAACGAAGACGTAATTTTGCTCCGTTTTCTTCGGGTTTGATATGAATATCGGAAGCATTAATAGCAATAGCTCCAGCAAGGATGATTTCAAGTAGTCTAGTAATTTTATGAGTTTTTCCACTATCAATTTCTTCATTTAAAGCTTGCTTGATATCTTGCATTCTTTTAATATTTTTTGCAGTTTCTCGCAAGATTTCAGAAGAAATATCAATACCTCCGATTTTAGAATTTTCAGCCATTGAAAGTTCTTTATATCTATCCCAAACTTTCTCGATACTAGCGAGTGAAGTCATATAAAATACAACTTCAAAATCTTTACGAGCCATATCTTCTTTAATTTTTTCTTTTAATTCTTCAGTAGGAGAACGGAGGGCAACGTAGATTTTTTTACCAATAATTTTAAACGGAGCTATCGCAAGCTCGTGAGCATCCCGTTCATCTATCGCTCTTAGAGCTTCGTTATCAATACCTACACGGTAAAGATCAGCGTAGGGGAGGTTGTATTTCGTTTCGGCGAGCATAGAAACTAAATCCTCCTCTTCTTTTCTTTTAAGGTCTGCTAGTTGTTTATTTTGTTTATCTTCATCAAAGTCGTGCATATACCCTTAATTATACAGGATTTTTTGACTCGTAACCCCTTGACTTTTTGTCTTAAATATGCTATACTATATAGGTAAATTGTTCTTTGTAAAATCTCATTTTTTAGAGTAAAAATTGTTTGGAAAAGTTTTGTTCGGAATTTTTTCTTAGCAAAACTTTTTCAAACAATTTAAAAAAAAATCAAAAATGAGAAATATTTTTTTATTAATAGCGTTCGGGTTTATTTTTTATTTTTCTGTAACTGCCCAATCAGGGTATAGTTACGTTCCCAAGGGAACTAGGTTCCTTGTTGGGAAAGAGAGACCATATTTCGGGTCTCAAAAGGTTCCGGACGAAACCGGACCTTATTTTAAAAAAATTAATCCTGATGAGTCAACTCAGAATTTGGGGGAAATTTTCCCTCAAATCGGTCTTAATGGCCGAGGCCTTTTTTTAAACTTTTCCCCGAACGGGATAGCTCACATTTGTGAGCTAGAAGGTACGACTAAAGTCGTACGCTCCCAAGAGGGGAAAATATATGCCGTCGTGTGCGGCAACCTTTTGGTATTTTTAGAAGCTTTTGAGGGAGAAAAGTCTCCTGAAAAAACTTTAAAAACGGAGCAACCTGCTCCACAAGTTAATAAATCACAAACTCCAAAAGAGGAATACTTGATTTATGAACGTATGCCTCCGGGAGAAAATTTTGTATACGTTAGGGAAGCCTATACGTATGCAAGATGTAGTAAGTGGTCCGGCTGGGGTGGAGCTACTGGCAAGTGGAAACGACTTCCACAATCCGAAGCAAACGCCTTGGTAGACCAAGGACATTCCCAGCCAAACTGGGAAGGGAAGGTTTATTACTGGCGTGAGTTCAGCGATGCTGACTACGCCGACTTTGGAATACACAAAGAGGCTTATCAAAACCAATTTGTGCGAATGGGATATAGATAAAAGCAACCCCTAGCTTTTATCTGAAAAAGGGTTAGGGGTAAATGATATAAAGCCGTATGAACTATGTTCTACGGCTTTTTTATTTGTGCTATTATTTAGAAGTGAAATACATTACTCTAAATATTAAAGATATAGAAAAAATTGCTAAAGTTTTTTTAGAAAAAGTTTGCGTTAGGCAAGACCTAACGCAAGCGACTATTGTTACTCTTTCTGGTGATCTTGGAGCAGGGAAGACTACTTTTGTGCAAAGTATTGCTAAAATTTTAGGAATTAAAAAGAAAGTAGTGAGCCCGACTTTTGTATTAATGAAACGCTACCCCATAGGCAAGACCTATGTGTGGGAGAATTTATATCACATAGACGCTTACCGTTTAGAAGGTAAAGATATTAATAAAGAATTAGAATTACTTTCTTTTAAAGAAATATTAAAAAACCCTAAAAATATAATTTTTATAGAATGGCCGGAGATTTTAAAAGGGAATTTACCTAAAAAAAATATAAAAATTAAAATAAAACATAAAGGAGAAAATAAGAGAGAAATAATGTTATAATTAGTTTATGAAAGAAAAACCTAAGCTTTTAGTACTCCTCGATTCTCACGCTATAATTCACCGAGCTTATCATGCGTTACCTGACTTTATGTCGGTTGATGGGGTTCCTACGGGAGCACTTTATGGACTATCTAATATGCTTATGAAAATAGTTTCGGATTTAAGGCCGGATTATATCGTCGCTTGTTATGATTTACCGCAAAAAACTTTCCGTCACGAAGCTTATAAAGAATATAAAGCCGGTAGAGCCAAAGCTGATGAGGCATTGATAGCGCAACTTATAAGTTCTCGTAAAATTTTTGAAGCTTTTAATATACCGATTTATGATGCTCCGGGTTTTGAAGCTGATGACGAGCTCGGTACAATTTGTGAAATTTTGAAAAAAGAAAATATAAATATTATTATTGCTTCGGGGGATATGGATACGATGCAACTCGTCGATGGTAAAAAGGTGCAAGTTTATACTTTAAAAAAGGGAATTACGGATACTATACTATACGACGAAGATAAGGTAGTAGAAAGATTTAATTTCTTACCAAAGTTCTTGCCAGATTATAAGGGTCTTCGTGGAGATCCGTCAGATAATATTATCGGTATTAAGGGTATCGGAGAAAAAACTGCAACAACTCTAATAAGTCATTTCGGAACTATAGAAGCAATCTATAAACAAATTAAAAAAGACGAGAGTGTTTTTAAGGATCTAGGAATTACTCCTCGTATTTTAGATTTGATTAAGAATAATGAAGAAGAAGCTTTATTTTCAAAGGTTTTAGCTACTATTCGTCGAGATGCTCCTATAGATTTTAAATTGCCTGAAAAAACCTTTTGGGAGAATTTAAGTTTTGAGAAAATCGAGAAAACTTTCTTAGAGTTTGGTTTTCGTAGTTTGATTAGTCGGCTTAAAAGCTTTTTTGAATTTCATAAAAGTAAAGAAGAGTTAGATAATTTTCTAGAAGAAGAAAAAGAAAATATTGCTGAAGAAGAAATAGAGAAAACTTCGCTTGCTTTATGGATTTTAAATACTGAGATTAGTAATCCAAATCAAGAAGATATTATGAATTATGCTAAAAACTTCAGTAAAAACCCTCGTATTAATTTTAAAGAAGCGACCGCGATAATCCTTAAAGAATTAAAAAATAAAAATCTAGATAAGGTTTACGAAGAAATAGAATTACCAATACTACCAATAGTAAAGTCTATGGGCGAGCGCGGTATTTTAATTGATCAAAAGTATTTTGAAAAACTATCAAAAGAATATCACAAATCTTTAGATATTTTAACTCAAAAGATCTACGACTTAGCCGGGGTAGAATTTAATATAAATTCTCCGAAGCAATTAGGTGAAGTTCTCTTTGATAAAATGGGAATTAAAAATCCTAAAAAGAAAAATGCTAGTGGAAATTTTTCAACTAAAATCGAAATCTTGGAAGAATTAGAGGAAGATAATCCGATAATTAGTCTAGTGATGGAATATCGCGAATTACAAAAATTACTTTCGACTTATATCGACGTTATTCCTAAGATGGTAGCGACTGATGGCAGACTGCATTCTAGATTTATCCAAAATTCGACTACTACCGGTAGATTTTCTTCCCTAGATCCTAATTTGCAAAACTTGCCTGTGAAAACAGAATTAGGCAAGAAAATCCGAGATGGTTTCATAAGCGAAAAGGGATATAAGCTTTGTGCTTTTGACTATTCTCAGATTGAGCTTCGCACTATCGCTATACTTTCCGGAGATGTGA
This sequence comes from Minisyncoccota bacterium, assembly GCA_031972685.1. Taxonomy (GTDB): domain Bacteria; phylum Patescibacteriota; class Minisyncoccia; order Phycocordibacterales; family UBA9973; genus UBA9973. The sequence goes on from DALYEI010000004.1 coordinate 23,789, forward strand.
AAATGACTCAAATTTTTAAAGAGGGTAAAGATATTCATGCTGGAGTTGCGAGTTTTGTTTTCGGAGTTGATATTGATAAGGTTGATAGTGAAATGCGTCGTAGAGCAAAGGTGATTAATTTCGGTATTATTTACGGTATGGGAGTTTCGGCTTTGCGTAAAAATTTAGGTAAAACCACTTCTCGTATTGAAGCACAAAAGTTTTATGATAATTATTTTAATCAGTTCTCCGGAGTAGCGAGCTATTTAGAAGAAGTTAAAGTTTTCGCTAAGAAAAATTCTTATACTGAAACCTTATTTGGTCGCAGGAGATATTTCCCTAATATTAATTCTCGAATTCCATTCTTAGCTTCTATGGCTGAGCGAACCGCTATCAATGCTCCGGTGCAGGGCACAGCTGCGGATATTATCAAGCTAGCTATACTTTTCGTTTGGCAGGATTTAAGGGAGGCTAATTTACTTGATAAAGTATTTATACTTCTTCAGATTCATGACGAATTAGTTTTTGAAATTAAAGAAGAAGTTTTGGACGAAGCGACAAAAATCATTAAAAACGCTATGGAATCAGTACTTTCTCATTCTTATTTAAAATATAAAACCGATATACCACTCATAGTGAATTTTAAAATAGGGGATTCTTTAGGAGATGTAAAATAATATTTTTGTGCTATGATTTATCTATGAACGGAGCGAACTTACCAAAAGAAGAAAAGGACTTAAAACATCATAAAACCAAGGTGCATCATACTTTAGCGCATTCTTATTATTCGTATTTTATCTTGTTTCTAATTGGGCTTAGTTTTGATTTATTTTTCCCTATTAAGATATCTATTCATCCAGCTATCACTTTAGGTGTTGGTTTAATTATAATTATTTTATCTACTTTTTTAATATTCTGGGCTCAAAGAACTTCTCATAAATTAGATATTAAAAATGAAATTACTGTAGAGACTTTCTGCAAGGGTCCATATTGCTATACTCGAACTCCTACGAATTTTGGACTTTTCTTTTTAGTTTTAGGTTTCGCTTTAGTTATTAATGCCTTCTTTTTAATAATTGCTACCGTAGTCTCATTTATTTTTGCAAAATTAATTTTCTTAAAACAACAAGAAGATATTTTAGTAGAAAAATACGGAGCACCTTATATCGAGTATAAAAAGAAAGTAAAATTCTAATATGATATATCTTTTCATAGGGGATGATGTTAAAAATAAAATAAAAAGTTATGAAAATTTATTAAGTAAATTAGCAGATTTACCTCTTTATGCTATTAATCGTAATAACTTTGATTCGACTATGATTGAGAGTTTTTATAGCGGGGCGAATTTATTTGATCCTAAAAGCGTTATTTTATTTTCTAATATTTTAGAAGATAATAATGCTTCTTTTATTTTAGAGAATCTAGAAAATTTTCAAAAATCTGAAAATGTTTTTATATTTAATGAAGGCAAATTATTAAAAGTAACCTTAGATAAATTTACTAAAGTAGGGAGTCAAATAAATATTTTTGAACTTAAAAAAGAACAAAAAGAAAAATTTAATAATTTCCTATTAGCCGATGCTTTCTCGATGAGAGATAAGATTAAGCTTTGGCTTTACTATAGGCAAGCTGTAGATATCGGAGTTTCACTCGAAGAACTTTCCGGAGTTTTGTTTTGGAAAGTTAAAGATATGATTTTAAATAAAAGATTTTTGAAATATAAAGAGGAAGAATTAAAAAATATAAATTTTAAACTTTCTGTCTTGCTTGCGGAAGCGAGAAAAGAGGGTAAAGATGATGAGGCTATTTTTGAGAAGTTTATTCTTGAGGTGGTGTAGAATCCTCAATTAAATTTACTGTATATTTGTAGTTATCACTAAAATCTTGTTCTATTTTATCTATAATTGGAGTTATGTCCTCTAGTTTTATTTGTTTCGAAATAAGTTTTTCCCTTAACTCTTTGATAATTAATTTGAATTCTTCTTCTTTATTTTTAATTTCTAATAATTGTTCCTGTCTTTTTGTAAAAGGGTCTTCTGCTGGAGCTTGTTCAAGATTGTTTGTGGGTTTTTTAAAGTGTATTGATTCTGGTGTTTCTTTCATATAAAAATTATAACATTAAATCCTTGATTTTTAAATATATTTAGGTTATATTTATTTTATTGTTTATATAAGCTCATATCTCAGTTGTAGAGGCTTCAACCAAAATAACTAGTTTTGAGTAGAGTTTAAAATAATAAAACACGCGCTCGTAGCTCAGTCGGTAGAGCAGCTCCCTTTTAAGGAGATGGTCGAAGGTTCGATTCCTTCCGAGCGCACAAAAAATCCCGCGAAAGCGGGATTTTACTTTTTGCTTAAATTGTGTTAGTATTTTAACGAAATAAATTAAATCACAATAAAATTTTTAGTAATGAAAAATATGTTGTTTTTTGTTCTTTGTTACTTTTTTTCTTTTCCGCTTTTTTCTCAAACCTTAGCTTCGGCTGAAGGTGAAGAAAAAACGGAAGAAAAAATCGAACCGTCTAAACACGGTGAAAAAAAGTTTGCGGTAAATATTTTTTACAATCCGGCGACTTTCGTACCCTTAAGTCACAAAAGTCCAAGTGTAAATAATTTTTTTGGAGGAGATATTTTCTATCACACTTCAAAAACTTACCATTATCTTGGGTATGATGTTTTGCAAAGTTCTATCACAAGCACGAACGGATATCTGATTACCGATCATATTGGTGCATACGTTTTTTTCTCAAATTCTTTTAAGAAACAAGGATTTGAAGAAGGTGAGCTTGTGCCTAACAAGGCTATTTCAACAGGTATTGAATACTTTTTTGAAAGTAAGTATATTGACCTCATTTTCTATTCTGAGTTTGGAACAGATTTCAATCACTTGAAAGATTCCTTTAAAGAAAATTTCTTTTCTGTCGGAATGATTTTTGAAGGCCACGCTTTCAGATTTTAAAATAACTTGTTAATATCCCAACTTACCGACACTTGACCTGCCTTTTTCCTGATGGAAACTGGTAGGTCTTTTTATTTTAACCCCTAATCCCCTTATCAGGGGACTTTATAATTTGTAACTTTCTACTTTATAACCTTACTATGCTATATTATATCTATGGGTGAAAAAGTCTTTAAATTAAAAAGTAAATTTGAGCCTGCGGGGGATCAACCGAAGGCTATTTTAGATTTAGTAGATGGCCTTAAAAAAGGAATGAAAAAGCAGACTTTATTAGGAGCGACTGGAACCGGTAAGACTTTCACAATTGCCAACGTAATAGAAAAATACAATAAACCGACCCTAGTAATAGCTCACAACAAAACCCTAGCCGCTCAACTCGCAAGTGAGTTTAAAGAATTTTTCCCTGATGCTGCGGTGCATTATTTCGTTTCATATTATGACTATTATCAACCGGAAGCTTATATGCCAGTTTCAGATACTTATATCGAAAAAGACGCTCAGATAAATAAAGAAATAGACAGATTACGTCACGCTACTACCCAAGCATTGCTCACTCGTAAGGACGTCATTATTGTCGCTTCAGTTTCTTGTATTTATGGTCTTGGTAGCCCTGAGGAATATCAAAAAGTTAATCTTAAGCTCGAAGTTGGGATGAAGATGGATCGGACTACTTTGATGAAAAAGTTAATTAATATTCACTTTGAACGTACTAATGCTGATTTATCATCAGGGCAATTTCGCTCTGTGGGGAATAACGTAGAATTTATGCCGACTTCGGAAACCTTTAGCTATTATATTGAGATGAAGGGTAATAGTATTTCTAAAATTTTACGTATTGATCCGGTATCTTCTAAGATTTTAAAAGAAGAGGAGTTTGTATTTATTTTTCCAGCTAAGCATTTCATAACTGAAGACGAAAAAACCAAAGTAGCAATTAAAAATATTGAAAAAGAATTAAAACTTCAAATTAAAAAATTTGAAAAAGAAGGGAAATTATTAGAAGCTGAAAGAATTAAAAGACGCACGAATTATGATCTCGCTATGATTAAAGAGATAGGGTACTGCTCCGGCATTGAGAATTATTCTAGACATCTCTCAGGCAAAGAAGAAGGCGAAGCTCCAGAAACCTTGCTTTCGTATTTCCCTCACTCCGCGATGAAAACTTCTTTTTCTCAGGTCCTCGGGTCGCAAGCTCAACCAGACCATTCAAAAAAGAAGTTTTCATCGCTTGTTCCAGATTTCCTTACTATTATTGACGAATCTCACGTAACTTTACCTCAATTAGGGGGTATGTATGCTGGAGATGCTTCTCGTAAAAAGACTTTAGTAGAATACGGTTTTCGTTTACCTAGTGCTAAAGATAATCGACCCTTGAGATATAACGAATTTGAAGAAAGAATATCAAATGTGATTTATGTTTCCGCAACTCCTAGTGATTATGAGAAAAAAGAAAGTGAGCAAATAGTTGAACAAATTATTCGCCCTACAGGTCTCCTCGATCCGGAAACTATCGTGCGTCCTGTATTATCGCAAGGCAAATACGAAGGCCAATCCCCACTACGCCAAGGCTACGCGGGTCAAGTTCAAGATTTTATTAAAGAAACTGAAATAACTATCAAAAAAGGTTTTAGAGTTTTAGCTACTACTCTCACTAAGAAAATGGCTGAAGATTTATCAGGATATTTAAAAGACAAGAAGATAAAAGCCGAATATTTACACAGTGACGTGAAAACTATAGATAGAATCAAGATTATTACTGAATTTCGTAAGGGTAAATTTGATGTATTAGTCGGAGTGAATTTACTTCGTGAAGGTTTAGACTTACCGGAAGTGGCGTTAATCGGTATTTTTGATGCGGATAAAGAAGGTTTCTTACGTAGTGAAACTTCTCTTATTCAGACTATAGGTCGAGCGGCGCGTAATTCTGAAGGGCGAGTTATACTTTACGCTGATCGTTTAACTAATTCTCTAGAGAATGCTTTAAAAGAGACTAAACGTCGTCGTGATATTCAAATTGCTTATAACAAGAAAAACGGAATTACTCCTAAAACTATTATTAAAAATATCAAAGATATTACCGAGGCTATGGAAAGCGAGCATGGCAAAAAGGTGAATGCTGAATTAGAACTCGATATTGAGCTTTTCAAAAAAGTTTTTGCGAAAGATAAAAGTAATAAAGGTAAAAATGAAAGTGATAGTATTAAAAATACTATGCGCTCCGACGAAGAGAGGAATAAACTCGTTTACGAAAAGATAATCAAAATGAAAGAGAAAGAAATGAATAAAGCCGTCAAAGAACTCGACTTCGAAACCGCCGCAATACTAAGAGACGAGATAATAGTTCTTAGGGTCAGGATGGAAAAAGAGCTTTAAAATAAAGCTCTTTTGTGTTATAATTAAGCTTTATGGCTAAAAAGGAAGATAAAAAAATAGAGGACCCTAGTCAGAATTTTATATAATTTCTGGTTATTTTAATATTTATTTAGTAGTTTTATATAATTTATGGCTAAAAAGGAAGATAAAAAAATAGAGGAGATAGTAGTAAAAGGGGCGAGAACTCACAATCTCAAGAATATTGACGTTTCTATGCCTAGGAATAAAATGACTGTAATTACAGGGGTTTCAGGTTCAGGTAAGTCTTCTTTAGCCTTCGATACTATTTTTGCTGAAGGGCAAAGACGTTACGTAGAGAGTCTTTCTTCTTATGCTCGCCAATTCTTAAATCAAATGCCAAAACCGGACGTCGACGAGATTACCGGACTTTCTCCAGCTATCTCTATCGATCAAAAGTCTCGTTCTAATAATCCTCGTTCAACCGTAGCGACTATTACCGAAATATATGATTATCTTCGGGTTATGTATGCGCGTATTGGAGTACCTCATTGCCCACTTTGCGGTGAAGAAATCAAGAAACTTTCCAACGAAGAAATAATTAATTTTATTTTAGAAAAAATAAATATTTTAAATAAAAATCAAAAATCTAAGAAAAGCGTTTTAGGAGTTTCTTGGGATGATACGCCTATCAATATTTATGCTCCGGTAGTGCGCGGACGTAAGGGGGAATATTATCAAATGCTTTATGATTTACTTTCTAAGGGATTTTCTAGTATTCGTTTAGATGGAAGTATTAAAAGTCTTCGTGAGCAAATAACTTTATCTAAAAATAAAGCTCACAATATAGATATTTTAGTAGATCAATTTTTAGTTCACGAATTTTTTGATAATAAAGATGAAGCTCGAGCGAGACTTGCTGAAGCAGTTGAGCGAGCTTTGCTTGAAGCTGATGGGTTAGTGACTGTAAATATTGGTGAAGAAAATAATGAATTTCTTTTCTCAAATAAATTCGCTTGTAAAAATGATGGATTTTCTTTCCCTGAAGTAGAACCTAGGCTTTTTTCTTTCAATTCTCCTTATGGAGCTTGTGCTACTTGTAACGGGCTCGGTAGTAAATATTTTGGAGGAGATGAACCTTGCGATGATTGTAAAGGTGCGCGTTTAAGAGTTGAAGCTTTGAACGTATTTTTGATCCGCAATGATATAAAAGCTAAAAAAGAAAATAAAGATAAGGTGAATATTTTAGATTTGAGTTCTCTTTCCATTTTAGATGCTTATGAATTTTTTAAAAACTTAAAACTTTCTCCGAAAGAACGCGAAATATCTTTGTCGGTTGTTCGTGAGATAGAAGATAGGTTGAAATTTATGCTAGACGTAGGGTTAGATTATCTTGAACTCTCTAGAAAAGCGAATACGTTATCAGGGGGTGAAGCGCAACGTATTCGCCTCGCTTCTCAACTCGGCTCGAAACTCGTAGGAGCACTTTATGTATTAGATGAACCGACTATCGGACTGCATCAACGCGACAATGACAGACTTATTAAAACTTTGCTCGATTTACGAGATTTAGGAAATACGATATTAGTAGTTGAGCATGACGAAGATACTATTTATGCTTCAGATTATATAGTAGATATTGGACCTAAAGCTGGAGTTCACGGAGGAGAAGTTATTGCTTCGGGATATTTAGAAGATTATTTAACAGCTAAAAAGAATACAACAAACTCGAGAACCTTAGGATATCTCCGCGAAGAAATCAAAATCGAAGTTCCAGAAAAAAGACGTGAAGGTAAGGGTGCTCTTAAGGTTGTCGGGGCAAAGATTTTCAATATTGATAATCTGAATGCTGAAATTCCTCTCGGAGTTATGACTACTATTACCGGAGTCTCAGGTTCAGGAAAGTCTTCTTTTATGTATGAAGTTTTATTTAAAAATCTTCAAGCTCGCTTAGAGAGGAAATACCGCACTGCGCAAGTTTTCAATTGTAGCTCTTTCGGAGGCACAGAATATTTATCAAGAGCGATTTTAATAGATCAGTCTCCAATCGGTAGAACTCCTCGTTCGAATATAGCGACTTATACTGGAACTTTTACTCATATTCGTGATTTATTTGCTGAAACCGAAGAAGCTAGACTACGTGGATGGAAAGCTAATCGTTTTTCTTTTAATGTGAAAGGTGGACGTTGCGAAGCTTGCGAAGGGAACGGAGAGATTGCTGTTGAGATGCACTTTTTGCCTACAGTTTACGTTACTTGTGACGTTTGTGGAGGCAAGAGATTCGATAAAGAAACCTTGACCGTAAAATATAAAAAGAAAAATATTTATGAAGTTTTGCGGATGACTGTTGAAGAAGGTTTAAAATTCTTTAAAGATATACCGACTATCTATGATAGACTGCAAACTCTGATGGACGTAGGGTTAGGGTATTTAGAACTTGGTCAAAGTGCAACTACTCTCTCTGGAGGAGAAGCGCAAAGAGTTAAAATCTCAAGTGAACTTTATCGTCCGCATTTAGAGAAAACTATTTATCTGCTCGACGAGCCGACTGTCGGACTTCATTATGATGACGTGCATAAACTTCTTGAAGTTTTGAATAAATTAGTAAGTAAAGGAAATACTGTAGTTTTGATAGAGCATAATCTCGATATTATTAAGAATTCTGATTATCTTTTAGATTTTGGACCTGAAGGTGGAGTCGGGGGAGGTAAACTGATAGCTAAAGGCACTCCTGAAGAAGTAGCAAATAACAAGAATTCTCATACAGGGTTTTATCTTAAGAAGATTCTAAAGAAAAAATAAAAAAGGCCCTATTTTTTAAGGGCCTCAAACTCTTCTACTTTTTTCTTGTACCACGCATTTGTGCGTGGCTGCATTGTTTCAAATACGGCAGCTAAGCCGAAACATACAAACTCGTGATAAGTGTTAAAAAATTTCATAAAGAAATTCCAAATTTTCGTTAGTTCTCCTTCGAATCCTTTGATTATTAAAATAATAAAGGAAAAAACAATTAAAATTAGCCACAATCCGTTCATTTCTCAGTTTTTTTAGCTTGAGAAGAATAATTGTTATAAATTTCGCAAATTTTGACTATGCTAAGCATTGCGAGACTTGTAATCAAAATAACTAATAAGGCTTTTATTGCTCCCATTTTTTTTGTTTATATGTTATATAATGTACTTTTGTCATTATTTATATTAGAATATTTCTATGAAAAGTCAAGATATTAAAAAATATAATTTACCTGAAAACCCAGGCGTCTACTTCTTTATAGAAAAAGGTGAGATTATATATATCGGTAAAGCGACTAGTTTAAAAGATAGAGTTAAAAGCTATTTTTCTCCTGATTTGATAAATACTCGCGGGCCTTTGATCTTAGATATGGTTTTTAAGGCAGATGATTTAAAATTTGAAACTACTCCGAGCGTACTCGAAGCCTTAATCCTCGAAGCAAACTTAATAAAAAAATATCAACCAAAATATAATACTAAAGAAAAGTCTGATAAGAGTTTTAATTATGTTTATATAACTCGTGATTATAGATTAGGAACTATAAGGGGGAAAGAATTGATAAAGAATAATTTCTTGCGGGTATTTGGACCTTTTCCTTCAGGAAATTCTTTGAAAGAAGCTTTGAAGATTATTCGTAAATTTTTCCCTTATATCGAAGACCGTAAAGGAGCAAAAGGTAAAGAAGAATTTTACAAACAACTTGCCTTAAATCCTGAAACTAGTGAAGAAAATAAAAAGAATATTAAAAATATAATTCTTTTCTTTGAAGGCAAAAAAAAGAAAATAATTTCTCTTTTTAAAAAAGAGATGAATAAATATGCGAAAGAAAAAGCCTTCGAAAAAGCAGGGGAGATAAAAAGAAAGATTTTTGCTTTAGATCATATTAATGATATTGCTTTGATAAAAGAGGATTTAAATAATCCAGGTAATCATACTTTTTCTCAGGTCCTCGGGTCGCAATCTCAACCAGACCATTCAAAAAAGTATAATTACCTTGATTATCGCATCGAGGCTTATGATATAGCGCATATGGGAGGTAAGAATATGGTAGGGGTTATGACTATTGTTGAAAACGGAGAAGTAAACAAAAAAGAATACAAGAAATTCAAAATTAAAACTAAAGATAATGCTGATGATACCGGAGCCTTGAAAGAAGTACTAGAAAGGAGATTTAATCATCCTGAATGGGTTATACCTAACCTAATAGTTGTAGATGGAGGTAAGGCCCAGATAAATGCAGGACTTAAGGTTTTAAAGAAATTTAATCTCGATATCCCTCTAGTTTCAGTACTCAAAGATGAACGTCATAAACCGAAGGACATACTAGGTGATAAGGTTTACGTTCGTAAATACGAAAAAGAAATTTTATTAGTGAATTCCGAAGCGCATAGATTCGCTATCACTTATCATAAACAAATGCGTAACAAAAACTTTTTGAAATAATATGAAAAAACAAACAAACATTTTAATACTTAATGATATTCGTAGTACCGAAAACGTCGGGGCTATTTTCCGGACTTGCGATGCAACAGGAATAGATAAAATTTATATTACCGGTTATACTCCGGCGCCCTTAGATCGTTTTGGTAAAAAGAGAAACGATATAGCAAAATCTGCTCTCGGAGCAGAAGAGACTGTTCCTTGGGAGCAAAAGAAAAGTTTCTCAAGTTTATTAAATAAATTAAAAAAGGAAGAATATCAAATTATCGCTCTTGAGCAAGATTCTAAATCTGTGCATTACAAGAAAATTAAATTACGAAAGAAAAACGCTTTCCTGGTAGGAAATGAAGTTTTAGGAATAGATAAAAAGACTTTAGCAAAATGCGATCAAATAGGGGAAATCCCTATGAAAGGGAAAAAAGAATCCCTAAACGTATCGGTATCTTTAGGAATTTTCTTATACAGAGTTTTAAAACTTTAATTATAAGTTTCAGCTTCTTTATCTAATTCTAAGGGTTTGATGAATTTACCTGGATTTTCTTGCTCAAAACGATAAACTCCTCCGCTAAAATACCAAGCGATCCACATTATAGCTATTATTCCAAAAAATCCTAATAACATTTTCATATTTTTATTATATACTAATTTTAATTTTTTAAAATATTACTTTTGACATTTTTCGCAAAATATAGTCGTCCTACTACCGATTAAGATTTTCTTTAATGGTTTTTTGCAAATATAACAATCCCTTCCGTCTTTGCCGTAGACTTTATGCTCCCTCGCATAATTCCCGCGAGCTTCATCTATTAGTCTATAAGTTGCGACCGAGGAGCCTCCGACTTCGATAGCTTTTTTTATTATCCTTTTAATAGCTTTATGAAGTTTAGTAATTTCTTCCAATGTTAACGTATTAGCATTACGAGTCGGATTTATCCCTGCTTCAAAGAGGCTTTCATCTGCGTAAATATTTCCAACTCCTACTACGATATCTTGATCTAATAAAACCTTTTTAATTACACTTTTCTTTTTACTTAAAGCATTTTGAAAATAATTGACGGTGAAATCTTTATCTAAGGGTTCAATACCGTATTTCTTAAAGTGATTTTGTTTATCAAATTCTTTTTGATTTTTGTAATATAATACGTAACCGAACATACGAGTATCATTATAATAAAGCGTACCTTTTTCTAATTCAAAAATAATATGAGTATGCTTATTAGGTAGCTTTGTTTCTGAGATTTTTATCGGATGACCTCCATCAATTTTACCTTCTAAATAAGATTTTTGATTTGCTTGCCTTGCCGTAGCTTTATGCGAAGGCAGGTAAACAAATTGCCCAGTCATTTTGAGGTGAACTATTATAGTTTTATCTTGAGTTAGTTTAAAGATTAAGTTTTTAGCTCTTCTTTCTACTTTTAAAAATTTAGCCTGAGTTAAGCCTTCTGTGAATTCTAAAACTTTTTTCTTGGAAGCAATTCTTTTAGTTCCGTTTCCGCTAACTAGTTTCGGTTTCTTTACTTCAACTTTTAAAATCTTTTGCTTAAGAATATATTTTTCTAAACCAATACGTAAATTTTCTACTTCAGGTAATTCAGGCATATTATTTTTTCCCTAAAGCTTTTAAGGCTTCGCGGATTTTTGTATTTGTATCTAATTCTTTTGGTAAATCTTTGAGTACGTTCCGTGCTTGATAATTATTATATCCGAGAGCTTTTAAGGCTTCTAATACATCGAGATCGTCTCCTAGCTCAGTATCATTCAACTCACCTAATTTATCTCTTAGTTCAAGAATCATTTTCTCAGCAGTTTTCTTGCCTATGCCTGAGATTTTAGTTAGATAAGCGAGATCATTTTGCTTGATAGCTTTCTTTAAAGTATTCGCGTCTGCGACTCCGAGTATGACTAATGCTCCTTTCGGTCCGATACCTGAAACACTGATAAGCATTTCAAAAAATTCTAAATCCGAGTATTCGATAAAGCCGTATAAATCAGAAGCCTCTTCGCGTATATGATGATAAATCCAAAGAGTGATATCTTCTTTATTTTCATTAATAAATAGTAGATTATCAGGGGAGAGGTAGACTTTATACCCAATAGAATTTGCTTCTATGATAACGAACTTATCTTTTATTAAAATTATCTTACCTTTTATGCTTCCGTACATACTTATATAATAGCACAAATATTTATTTGCCTTTTATTGTTTTTTCTGTTATGATATTTCATATGCCAATAACAAAGTCCGCAAAAAAGAATATTCGAGTTTCTGGTAGAAAGAAAGCTATCAATGACCGTCGCAAGAAGGTTATGAAAGAAGTTATCAAGAAAATCGAAAAAACAGTTAAAACTGATAAAAAAGCAGCAGAAAAAATGCTCGCTACTGCTTATCAAGCTATTGATAAAGCTGCAAAAAGAGGAGTTATTAAGAAAAATAACGCTTCTCGCAAGAAATCTCGTTTAACTAAATTAGTAAAATAATTAAAAACTCCCGAAAGGGAGTTTTTAATTTTCTTAATTTTTTATATAATATACATATGTCACATTTATTGGAATTTTATGGAGAAGAGTGTCCGCATTGTAAAGATATGCATAAACTCATAGTGAAGCTCGAACGCGAAGAGGGTATCAAGGTAGAAGCACTCGAAGTTTGGCATGATGAAGAGAATGAGAAAAGATTACTCGAAATAGATAAAGACCTTTGCGGAGGAGTACCCTTTTTCTATAATACAAAAAACAAGAAATTTATTTGCGGAGAAGCGAGTTATAAAGAACTCGTCGAATGGGCGAAAGATTAAAATCCTAAACTCTTTAAGAAAATTTCTAATTCTTTACCTTCGATTTTACGCATAGAATTCGCGTGAAGCTTTTTTAATTCTATATTCATAATACGAATTCTTTTAAGTTCTAAAACTTCCGCAAAGAGCGCGTCGCACATACGACGGATTTGATGCTTTTTCCCTTCGGTCAAGATTATATTAAAAGTATAATCATTAATAACTTTTACTTTGCAAGGTTTAGTTTTATAGTCTTTAATATTTTTATTGCCTTTAAGAATAACTCCAGCTTCCATCTTTTCTTTAAAGTTTGATCTTAATTTATTTTTAGTTTTAACTACGTATTCTTTTTCGTGATAGTATTCGGGATTAAGTAATTTATCAGTTATTCGTCCGTCATTAGTTAGAATAATAAGCCCGTGAGAATCTTTATCGAGTCTACCGATAGGGAATAGGTTTTCTTTTAAACCTTCTTTCTTTAAAGTATTTTTAATATCTAAATCTTCTTCATTATCTTTATTAGTTAATACTCCGCGAGCTTTATTATAAGCGTAGTATAAATAAGTTTTCTTTTCGCCTTTTACTTCTACTTTATCTTTCTCATTCACTTTATCTCCGAGCTTAGCAATTTTACCATTAATAAAAACCTTCTTATTTAAAATAAGAACGTCTGCTTCTCGCCTAGAAGCTATTTGCTTCAAGGCTAAATATTTGTTGAGTCTAATTGGGTATTCCATGTGCTCCCGGCAGGAATCGAACCTGCATCACAACTTCCGCAAAGTTGCGTCCTATCCATTGAACGACGGAAGCAATTGCTTATAATAAGCTTTAATATTTTTACCATATTTTAGAGAAAAAATCTAGTTAATATCCAATAAGCTCCATTATTTGCTCAACTGGACTTTCTTTCATTTCTTCAATAGTTATATTTTCACTATCTAGAATTTCACGAATTTTTTCGGCTACGTTTTGATTTATAGCTACCGGTATAATAGGCAAGAAGAATCTATCGGTTTTAATAAATAGAGTTGGGTTTTTTTCTAGGTTTATATAATAAGCTTTAATACTACTATAGGGGTACAATCTATCTTTGATAGCGAGTCCCTTAGCGTTTAATTCATAATAAAGAGTTTCAGGCTCTTCGTTCGCAAAGTGACCCATCAGTATTCCTCCTAAAAATAGTAATATAGCGAAAAAATAATTTTTAAAAATTATTGCAGTCACTACTCCAACTAAAACGATAATTCCTAAAGCCCAAAACCAATCCACGCTCTTTTTAGAGTGTGAATATGCAGGCACTGCCCAAGATAGTTTATTATTAGTTTCCACTTATTCATTATAGCAAAATCCACACTCTAGAAACAACTAAAGTGTGGATTTATATTCATTTATTTATTTTTATCCTTCGCAACTTACGCAGACGTTGTAACCGTTTTCTTCTGCTTCTTTGAGAGCTTTCTTTTTCATCTCAACTTCTTGCAATTTCTTGCGTCCGAATTGTTGAGCAGCGTTCATGCTGTGTTGGTAATAAAGAGTTTTGACCCCCTTTTCCCAAGCGTATAAATAAAGCGCATTCAAATCTTTAGTAGACATAGTAGGATCAATCATAAGGTTTAAGGATTGAGATTGGTCTATGTATTTTTGTCTATCAGCTGCTTGGTCGATTATTATCTTTTGATCAAGTTCACTAAAAGTTCTAAATACCATCTTCTCATGATCAGTTAATCCGTCTAAATGTTGCACTGAACCGTCATTGTCTCTGATACTACTCCAAACTTCGTTAGTATTCATACCTTTTTCTTCAAGAAGTTTTTCTAAAGTAGGATTTTTAATTGTAACTTTCATCTTGTCTACGTCTTTAACGAAAGCATTAGACATAATAGGTTCTATACTTTGAGAAACTTGCCCTAAGATAAATGCGGACGAAGTAGTCGGAGCGATAGCGATCAGGGTAGTATTGCGACGACCGTAACCTTTTAATAATTCTGGTTCGCCGTATTCTTTTGCCAATTCTTCTGAAGCCTTATAAGACTTTTTGTTTACTAATTCGAAGATTTCTTTATTAAGTTCCATAGCATCTTTACTTTCAAAAGCAATATTGTTTTCTTGAAGGAAAGTATGCCATCCTAAAACTCCTAATCCTAAAGCACGGTGCTCACTAGCGAATTTGTAAGCTCTTTGCATAAAGTAAAATGCACTTTGTTTCTGAGGGTCTTCGCTATCACGTAAGCTTTCAAGTCTTACTAAGAAGTCGGAGATAACAGTATCTAAGAACATAACTAAAGTCTCAACCGCATCAGTATCTTTCCATTCTTTATAGTGACGCAAATTCATAGAAGATAAACAACAAACGAAAGATATTTCGTCGCTAGTAGGGAGACAGATTTCAGAGCAAAGATTACTACCGTAAATCTTCATATTTTTATCTTTATAAACGTCCACAGTGTTATTGTTAACAGTATCAGTAAATAAAATATAAGGGTAACCGATTTCAGTTCGGCGTTGAATTATTTTTGCCCAAATTTTTCTTTTTTCTTGATCTCCTCCAACCATATCTTTAAGCCATTCGTCAGTAACCGTAACCGCATAAGTAGATTCTTGAATAGGGTGACCTTCTTTACCAATATTTAAAAATTCTTCGATATCAGCATGCTCAACAGGTAAGTATGGAGCGAAGTGTCCACGGCGTACTGAACCTTGGCTCACTATATTGATAAGATTATCAAAAAGCTCCATAAAGTGCACAGCCCCTGAAGAATGGCCGTTGTCCTTGATTAGAGCTCCACGAGGGCGAAGTCCTGCAAAGTGACCAGCAGTACCTCCTCCGTATTTAGTCATCATACCAACTTCAGCATGAGTATATAAAATACGAGACATATCGTCCGCAATATAACTTGAGAAGCAACTTATAGGTAATCCTCTCGAAAGTCCATAGTTAGACCAAACAGGGGAAGCAAGTGAATAAAATCCACGAGACATATAATCATAAAACTTATCAGCGAAACCAGGTTTATTTAAATACTTTTCGGCCATATTTGCGATTTCACGAATACGTTCTTCGGCAGTACTACCGTTCATCAAGTAACCCTTTGCTAAAAACTTTCTACTATTTTCATTTAACCAGTACATATATATTTATTTTATGATTATATTTATTAATAATTAAAACAGATCTTCACTTGTAATACTTTTAGTTTTTTTACTATAATTGATAGATTTTTTATTAAAGAAATCTCCGTGCTTGGTTGCGATAACTTCGTCGTAGAACCAATCTGATTCCTTAAGGAAGGTTTCATCAGTTTCAAAGATTTTATTGATACCTATACTTTGCAGAGAATTATTGAATCTTTGCTTTATAAATTCTAGAACTACAACTTTAGGCATAAAATCTAGTTCTCCTTTTTCGAAAATCCAATCTACAACACCTTTTTCTGATTCGAAGGCTTCGTGACACATAGCGACTATGCTATCCTCGAATTCTTTATCAAACCAATCAGGATGCTCATTTCTAATAATATTTATAAGGTCGATACCGAATAGTCCGTGAATTTGTTCTTCTTTAGAAGTTGCTTCGACGGCATTTGAGATTCCCTTGAATAAGTTCTTGTGCTTATTGAAAGACATTATAATAAGGAATTGAGAGAAAAGAGAAACGTGCTCGATGAATAAAGAGAAGAGTAGGATAGATTGAGTATATTCGCGATTGTCGTTGCTACCTTTGTTCGCTATTGCTTTCTCTAAATAGTTTACTCTATTCATCAAAGCCGGGATATGTTTTATATTACCGAATTCATTGTTAAGTCCTAATATTTCAAGCAGGTGAGAGTAGGCATCAGTATGACGAACTTCACTTTCAGCAAAAGTTGCTCCAACTGCACCGATTTCAGGTTTTGGCATCTTTTTATAAATATCTCCCCAGAAAGTTTTCACTGCGACTTCGATTTGAGCAATAGCGAGCATAGAATTTTTAATCGCACCCTTTTCAACTTCGCTAACGTTGACTTTAAAGTCTTGGACATCACTCACAAAGTTAAATTCAGTATGAATCCAGTATGAATGACGAATTGCACTGACGTATTCATAGAGTTCAGGGTATTCATAAGGTTTTAATTGAACTCTTTTTTTGAAAATATCTCTTTTTCTTTCTTCAGCACGTTCTTTACGATAGATAATATAAGACTTTGCTACTTCAAAGAAGTCTTTTTCCATTAAAGTTTCTTCTACTATATCTTGAACTTCTTCTACGCTAGGGCAAACTTCTAGTTTGTTATCGCTATGATCTAATTCAGTAGCAAATTTTGCATTTAATTTGATAACTACTTGCTCCGCAACCTTATTTGCATCTTCTACTGTGCCTTGACCAAGGGAAAGCATCGCTTTGTATATAGCGTTTTCGATTTTTTTGATATCAAAATCAGCAATAGTACCATCTCTTTTGGTTACGCAATTTACAAGATTTTTTTTATTTTCTGTAGTCATAAAATTTTAATTAATTTATAATTTTTTACTAAAAAACTTAGCTTAGTAAGATAATTTTATCATAGTTTATACATATCGAGCAAAGTTGAAAATACCTTTATTTATAAAGGTATTTTGCGTATTTACTAATGTGTATTATAGTTATCCCCAGTTTATTTTTTATTTTTGTCGCAAGTGTTGCAAATACCGAACAAATCAAAGGAATGATGGCTAATTTTTTTGAAATTTTTTGATTTTTTTAGAGCATTTTCAACTATTTTTAAACCATCACAACCAATAAAGTCTTCAATTTGATTGCATTTGATACAAATCATATGATGATGATCGTTTTTTTCGTCGATAAGTTCATATTCCGCTTCTCTTTTACCAGTTTCTACTTTTTTGATAAGACCTTTTTCAAGAAAAGTCTCTAAGGTTCTATAAATAGTAACTTGATCTAGTTTATTTTTCTTTAATTCAACTAAAATCTGAGCCGCACTAATCGGTTTTTTGTTTTTAGACAAGAAATCAAGCAACAAAACTCTAATTTCTGTTTTTTTAAGACCAATTTTATTTAAAATTTCTAAATTATTTTTTGATTCCATTATTTCTCAAAAGTAATACGTACTAATTCTGGAGTATTGAATAGTCGGGAAGGGACGCTTGCTGTACCGACGCCGGAAGTAGTTAAAACTTGTAAGTCTTGATATGGATTTAGTCCATAAGTATATTCTTTATAGATAGATTCTACTATATAGTTAAGTGGCCAGAATTGACCTCTATGAGTATGACCGGAGACTTGGAGGTCAATATTATAATCGTTAGCTACTTTAAGTGCAGTTGGGGCATGATTGATTAATATTGTGAATTTGTTTGGATCTAAGTTTAAATTTTTTAAAGCATTATCTACTAGCGCTAAATTAGCAGTATTATTCTCTCCACGATTTTCTCTATATTTTACTCCAACGATTTCTATGTCACCGAAAGAAATCTTTTGATCCTCGAGAGTATTAACTCCAGCATCAGCAATAGATTTTAGAAATCCTCGATAGTCTCCGTATTCTTCGTGATTTCCAGGAGCCATAAATACAGGAAACTTTTCTGCAAGGCGAGTCCAACTTTCGGTAATCGGTTTAGTATCATTTTTCGGTCCGTCGTAGAAATCTCCTCCGTGCAATACGAAGTCTGGATTAAGCGCAATAATTTTATTTACAACTTTATCAGAAAAGCCTTTGTGATTAATCCTACCGAAATGCGTATCAGCTACTAAGATAGCCTTTTTGCCAACTAAAGAGTCCGGAACTTTTTCACTTTTGATTGTATAGTCTACAACTTTGATAAAACGTGCTTGTATATATCCTATACTTGCTAATACTAAAGATAAAGTGAAAATTACATAAGATAAATAAAAAGGAATATTTATTTTCAGCAGAAATCCAAAAACATAAATAATTCCTAACACTACTGCTCCAAAAAACAAGAAAAGTCCAAAACCTGCAATCATTTGCATAATTCTATGCAAAATATTTGGCATCAATCCTTGAAATCCTAAAATCATACTAAAAGCAAATAGTAGGGGAATGATTAAAAATATAAAAAATAACAATTTAGTATTTTGGTCATTTAACTTTAATCCATAACTGTAAACTTTCGTATTAAAATACGAAATTCCTATTAAAAAAAGTGCCATTAGTAAACCGATAAATATTCTAGTCATATTTAGCATTATAGCATACCCCTACTTATTCTCTTATTGTAAATTTTTTGAAATTGGTATAGTCTTTAAGGTAATACCGCTATTGGTAGATTATCAGTTTAATTTAGTAAAATAATATGAAAATATATAGTAAATTGTTTGTTTTAGCACTTCTTGCTTTCGCTGTTTTAGGTTTTACTAATAAGGCTTCTGCAATGACCCCAACTTTATCATTGTCTAATAATGGTAATAGTACTGTATTTATGACTGTTTATGGAGATCCGAATTCTAACGTAACTCTTTATTATAATAACGGTTACGGATTACAAAGTTCGTATTTAGGTACTACTAACTATAGTGGCTATTTCTCTACTTCTTTGAATACTAGTACTTATAATATAAATACCAATACTGGGGTTTATGTTATGGTAAACAATCAGCAGTCTTCGACTGCATCTTGGCCAAATAATTATTATCAAAATAATAATTATGTAAATACCGGGCTTACCGTTAGTAGTTTAACTTTGCCTTTAGGATCTAGCGCAACCCTTTCTTTAGGAAATACTTATAATGGAGTTTACGTTTCAAATAATTCTAATGCTAGCGTAGTGAACGTAAATAATTCTAATTCAAATACAACTATCGGTTGTACTACTTATAATCAATACAGCACTATAACTGGTCAACCTTGTTATCTTGCTCAAGTTCAAAATTATAATACAAATTCAGTTGTGATCTATGCATCAAGTCTTGGTTACTCAACTTTGACTATTTGTGCAAATAATTCTTCTACTTGTAATACTATAACTGTGAACGTAGTTAGTTCAAACTCTATAATCACAGGAAACGTATTAGGAGTTTCAACTATTAATAATTCTTGTACTTTATACCGAACTCTAAGATACGGTATGTATGGGTCTGATGTTTCTTGTTTAAAGCAACTTCTAGCAAACAAGGGCTATTTATCAAATAGTAATTTTGATAATTACTTTGATTATGACACTAGAAATGCAGTCCTTCTTTTCCAACAAAATAATTATCTCGGTACTGACGGAGTAGTAGGTGCAAGAACTAGAAATTATCTTTACTAAAAGATATTAAAATAAAAAACACGAAGGGCAACCCTTCGTGTTTTTTATTCGTATCGAAATTCTTTTGTATTTTTTGTGGGAGCAATATCGAATATTTCTTTTGGATGAAGTATTATTAAGCCTTTCACAATTCGATCAGGTAAAATTTCCTTAATCCAAATTACCGCTTGATCAAATTTTTCTCCATTTTCAAAATATTCTACTTCACCCTTTATTTGATAACCAAACATCTTAGACCAGCAAACCAAAGCAACTTGATTATTTTCTTTAATATTTTTTAAGGTTTTATCCATAAAGTAATTGATAAGCCAAATCTCATTATCTACTACCTTAAGAGAAGATACAGGTATAACGTTTAGTCCGTTTTTACCTAAAGTAGCTAAAGCTTTAGCTGTTGAGTTTAAAATAAATTTTTCAATATTTTTATCCATAAAATAAATAGTTATGATTAATGATTATATTATAGCAAAAGTAGACAATTTTATTGTTTTTTATTTTTTAAATTAGATATAATAAGAATATGAAAAAAATAAATTTAAGTATCAATATAAATGCGCCGGTTGAGAAGGTTTGGAATACAGTTATTAATGATGAGAGTTATAGAGAATGGACTGAAGTATTTAATCCTGGATCTTATTTTAAAGGGGATTGGAGTAAGGGTTCTAAAATGCTTTTCTTGGGACCGAATCCTGAAACCAACGAAGAGGGAGGTATGGTTAGTGAGATAGCAGAAAATATTTTACACAAATATATTTCTATAAAGCATAACGGTATGATTAATAACGGAGTAGAAGATACTGAGAGCGAAGAAGTTAAGAAATGGACTCCGAGTTATGAGAATTATTCATTTGAAGAAAAAGACGGCGGCACTTTATTTACTTTAGATATGGATACAACAGACGAATATCATGAAATGTTTATGGAAACTTGGCCTAAAGCTTTAGAGAAATTAAAAGAAGTTGCTGAGAGGGGATAAGAGTATATGCAATCAAAAAATGTAAAACTTGTTATATTCACACCATTAACTCACGCAGACACTGTTCGCGAAGTTCTTGGTAATTCAGGTGCAGGTAAAATTGGGAATTATGATTTCTGTTCTTTTTCTACTAAAGGTGCAGGTAGATTTCGTGGGAATGAAAATTCAAATCCTTCTGTTGGTCAATCTAGTAAATATGAATCTGTTGAGGAAGAAAAAATAGAGGTTGTAGTTCCTAGAATTATTTTAAAAGAAGTTATTGAAGCAGTAAAAAAAGTTCATCCGTACGAAGAAATGGCTTTTGATATTTATTCTTTAGAAGATTATGCCTAAAGAACTCGACAAAAACATAAAACGAAAGTACTCTCTTTCTGAATACGACCCAAATTGGGTAAATAAATTCAACTTGATTAAAGAATTCTTGTTGAGTGTTTTTGGTGACAAGGCAATAAAAATAGAGCATGTTGGAAGTACATCAATTCCAGGAATGAAAGCAAAACCACTAATTGATATTTTAGTTGTTGTAGAAAAAATGGAAGATTTTAGTCTTCAAAAAGAGCAAATGATAAAGGCTGGATATGAATGGGGTGAAAATTACATTGCACCCAATACACTAATCTTCTTTAAACTTGGAACTGATGGAGATAAACTTGAAAATATTCATGTATGCCAAAGTGGAGCACCTAAAGAAAGACAATTCTTAATCATGCGTGACTACTTTAGATCACATCCACAAAAAGCAAAAGAATACTCTGCTTTAAAAGAAAAAAATGTAGAGTTACACCCAGAAGATTATCCTATGTACAGAGCTTTGAAGGCTCCTTTTTTGGAAAAGATGGAAATCGAAGCTTATACTTGGTTTCTAAAGAAAAATAGTGGTGGATATATTGAGATATCAGCAGATAAATTTTTATGCTGGTATAGCAAAATAACAGGTACACAGGGCAATGCAAAGATGATGGCGTTTTATCCGTTTATTTTTACAACAACAAAAATACATCCTAAAATGCGACCATATTTTATTAACCACGAGTTGATTCATTTCGCACAGCAGAAAGAACTATTGATAATAGGAGCTTGGTTTTTATATATTATTGAATGGGTTCGCAATCTATTTATTGGTAAAACAGGAATGGATGGATATTTATATCGCTCTACAGAACAAGAAGCCTATGAAAATATGTTTGATTTAGAATATTTAACAAATAGAAAACACTATACTCACGTTAAAAAATACTGGAATACAAAACCATTTATTTGGAAAGATTATTTAAAGAAAGTTTTAGAAACAGAAGGATATCCAATTGTGTATGAATGGAAAGATGAGCCAAATACAAAATATGAAAATCATTCGCATAAAGGAAAAGTTTCCTTTTTTGTTCTTAAGGGTGAGGTGATATTTTCAGGTGGTATTCAAAAAACTGTTAAGAAAAATGAAAGAATAGATGTTCCTGTCGGAATTAATCACACTGCACTTATTGGATCGAAAGGATGTACTTATATAGTCGGGCAAGAAATTGAAGGAGACGCATAGATTATTTTTTTATAATTTTTTTTTAGAGTATTATATTTTAATTTGCCTTTGAATAAAATTATGTCTTTTGTTCTTCTTATTCAACTAAAGTCAAAATGATTAAAATAATAAGTATTATTAATCCAATTATAAATATTTTTTTAGATGAAATAGTTTTCTTGAAAATTTTATTTATATAGTATTGGATTATTTCTGTATTTATATCTATGCTATTATCGTATTTTTTTCTTAAAGATAATTCTAATTTGGTAAGAGGGCAGTGATTCAGAAATACCCAAGAGAAAAGCCAAAGCATTAAAACTAAAAGGTAGGGTATCTTTATTGATGAGAATATCCAACCAGTTAGTATAAAAATTCCAAGTATTAAATGAATTATAAATACAGTATTTGCTAGGAATTTATATGTTTTTTCCATCAGATTATTGCTCCAGTTTTTATTTGCTTTTTAAGATTTTTTAGAGAACTTGATAAAGATTACCATTAAAGTATTAGTGATAATCATAACTAAAGAATGAAGCATAGTCGCAGTATTATAAGAACTCAAAGCAAATAAAGTTAAAAAATGCCTGAAGCTATTTGTTCCATATAGAAGTGCGTTTTCCGTTTTTGGTTCGTTGTAAGTTTTCCTTAGGGTAGGAATAAAAGCAATTAAATCGATAGAGACAACTATAATAATCGAAAGGGTAGGGTCTTTAGTTAAGATCCAAGGGATCAAACTAAGTAATGCTAAAATTAAAAAATATTTATCTATTTTTGGTGGATTTTTAAATCCGTATTTTAAAGAGAGTAAAAAGATGATTATAGTGAAAAATTCAGAAACGGCTGTAGGTATTGAACCAAGCCCAGCTCCTTTTTCTACTTGACCAAAAAATACAACACAAGAAACAATAGACCATATCAACCAAGTATATGGATGTGGTTTTATTTTACCTTTTAAAATTTTAATAAGATAAGGGATATTACCAATTAAAGCTAAGATAGAAGCTATGACCACTAATCCTGTTTGTAGCATTCGATAATTATACTATATTTAGTGAGTTAAGTACCGAGCTTATGAGATACCTTAAAGGTTGTTTAGGAAAATTAGGAGCTAAGTAGAGGTTTGTGGATTACTTTGCATTTTTCTATTTACAATAAATTCTCTAAATTTCTGCACATCATCATTTGAACCGAGAATATGAATTTGTTCCGGTTTAAAAACAACATAAGATTCTCCTTTTGCCATAAAACTTTTTCCATTTTTTTCTACAATACCAAAAGCTTCTTCGCCAACAACTCCATCAAAATCTTTTAACTCTTCTTTGAAATCAATAGCTATTGCTGTTTTTGAAATTGTGGGTATCCTGGCTCCTTTTTGAATGTTAATTTTTACAGTTACAATATTGTTACCATTGTTTTTTGCATAGTCAATACTTTTTGTAAAGTATGAACCCTCTTCTCTTTCTGTAAATTTGTTTGTTTCACCACCATGATATAAAATATCTTTTACCTTACTTCCTGGAAATATAGTATCTAAATATTCAGAATATTGTTCTTTTGTACCAATCTCTGAAAGTTCAGGATTTTGATTAAATACAAAATCAACCCCTTCTTTATTAGGGACTTCCTCGGTTTTAATTTTTGGATTTGGAAAATTATTAGGTTTAAATTCCATATTCTTATTTTAGCTTATATATTGAAATTTAGATACTCGGGTCCAATATTAGTAATATCAATTTTCGTCTTTTAACATTTTTTTATCTTGCGGAAGCGGTGAGATTCGAACTCACGATAGGTTGCCCTATGACGGTTTTCAAGACCGTTGCCTTAAACCACTCGGCCACGCTTCCGTAGATAACTTTACTCTATTTTGTCCTTTTTTTCAAGTTTTACTAAATTATAAAAACCTCGATATCGAGGTTTTTATAATTTACTTATTTATCTTAAAAAATCTAAAGCTCTTGCGAAATCATTTTTCACAGTCTTAAAATCTTTCTTAAGTACTCTAAATACATATATCATATCGAGGATACCAATAGTATTTAAAATAATAAGAGCGATGAACCATTTCTTGTGACTATGTTTTGCTGCATTCCAAACAGAATAGCATTTCCATAAAATACTCCAAATGGTAAGAATAACTACTACAATTGTTTCTAAAATATTTAATGTCATATATATATAAATTATATCAAAATTCATTTTTTTGTGCTAATATAACAGAGATGAAATATCTAGGTATTGATTTCGGGACCAAGAGAATAGGAATTGCTATTTCTGATGATTTGGGTAGTTTTGCCTATCCTAGAACTATTTTGAAAAATGATGAAAAGCTAATCGAAAATCTTAAGCATTTAATCTTGACTGAAGGTATAGAGTCTATAGTTATTGGAGAATCTCTAAATGATAAAGGTATTTCAAATCAAGTAAATCAAAATATAAAGAACTTCGTAAGAGTTTTAGAGGTTGAATTTAATTTACCAGTAAACAAAGAACAAGAATTCTTCTCATCCTTCGAAGCTCACGGTAGGCTCGGCAAGGAATCTTTAAATGATCGTAAAACTAAAATAGAAAAGGGAAACGATCTAGATAGTAAAGCTGCCGCAATAATCTTGCAAAGGTATTTAGATAAAAGAAAATAATTATTAAGAATTTCCTTCTACGCATAAAGCTACGAAGGATAAGAATTTAAAAAATATATGTCAAAAATAAGTATAGATGAGTTTGCAAAAGTAGAATTAGCAGTAGGTGAAATCCTGAGTGTAGAGAAGGTAGAGAATGCCGATAAATTGCTTAAGCTTTCGGTAGATTTCGGAGAAATTAAAAATACAGAAAAAGACGAAGAGGGGAATGAAGTAGAAACTATTTCGAGAGATATTCGTCAGATAGTTTCAGGGATAGCTTTATACTTTGAAGATTATAATGTTTTAGTAAATAAAAAGGTGATGTTCGTAGTAAATCTCGAACCTCGAACTATCAAAGGATTAGAAAGTAACGGTATGATACTCGCAGTTTCAAACAATAATGGAGAATTTTCTCTACTTTATCCTGATCAAAAGGTGAGTGCTGGACTTCGCGCAAAATAATTTTTCAAAAAATATAGCAAAGTAAATTACTTTTATAGTATAATATTTATAATGCTAAGAAGCACTCATAAAATAAATAAAATATTTTCTACTCCAACATTTTTAGAAATGCCTTCTTTTGGTTTAGATATTTCTGATGACTCAATAAAATATATGAATCTCAAGGCGACTAAGTACGGCGTGCGTCCTTTAAAGTACGGAGAGAAAAAAATTCCGAAAGATACTTTAGAATTAGGTAAAATTTTAAATCGTGAGAAATTAGTAGAAGTTTTAAAAGAGTTAAAAAAAGAACTAAATATTAAAGACGCTCGAGTTTCAATTTTAGAAAATCAAATTTACCTTTTTAAATTAAAACTAGAAAAAGAAGGTTTGATTTCGATTAAAGAAAATATCGAGCTTGTTTTAGAGGAGCATATACCTATACCTGGACCTGAAGCGATTTTCGACTATGAATTACTCGAAGAAAACGATAAAGAGTTAATCTTGCAAGTCGCAGCTATTCAGATAGACACTATTGAAGACTACCTGTCTTTATTTGAAGAAGTAGGAATTAGTATTCATTCTTTTGAAATAGAAGCGCAAGCTATCTCTCGAGCGATAGTTAAAAACGGTGATACTGATACTTATATGATTTTAGATTTCGGAGGTTCTCGAACTGGTATTTTTATTGTTTCTAGGAATATAGTGCGTTTTGCTACAACTGTAGATTTCGGAGGTATTATTTTTTCTCAAATGATTGAAAAAAGTTTAAATATTAGTTTTGAAGAAGCTGAAAAAATTAAAAAAGAATACGGTTTGCAAAGGAATCTAGAAAATAAAGAAATTTTTCCTATACTTTTAAATTCAGCTTCTATACTCAAGGATGAGATTATGAAGCATTTCGTTTATTGGCATACTCATGAAGACGAAGACGGAGTTAAAAATCCCTCAATCAAAAAGATATTATTTTGCGGAGGGAATTCTAGTATTCCGGGTTTACTTGATTATTTTTCTATGAGTATGAAAGTAGAAGTAGAGCTTGCGAACGTTTGGACTAATATTTTAAATATTGAAGATGAAACTCCGGAGATGGATGCGAAATTAGCTTTATCATTTGCAACCGCTATCGGACTTGCATTAAGAGACTTTGAACATGATTAATTTAATTCCAAATGAAGAAAAGAAAAAGATTCGTAAGGATTTCTATGTCCGAGTTGTTATCGTATCCTTTTTCGTTTTAGGTATAGGAATTTTAATTTCTAATTTTATGTTAATTCCGGCTTTGTTTTATTCTTCACTAGAAAAGAAATTAGTAGGTGATCACTTTAATCAAAATCAAAATAAGCTTAATTTAGAGACTAGTGAAGATAATAAAGCTCTAATAGAAAATCTAGAAAATAAAATATCAATAATAAAAAATGCACAGAAAAATAACTTTTTAGTTTCGGAAAGAGTTATTAATATTTTATTAGCTAAGAAAACCGAAGGCATTAAGATTAATGAGATTAATTTTACTTCCAATGAAAAGGGTAGATCTATTAATATTCGTGGTCAAGCTTTAAGCCGTGAAAAATTATTATTGTTCAAAAAAAATCTTGAAAAGGATATAAATTTTACAAAGGTTGATTTACCGGTATCTAATTTTATTA
Organism: Minisyncoccota bacterium; assembly: GCA_031972685.1. Lineage (GTDB taxonomy): Bacteria > Patescibacteriota > Minisyncoccia > Phycocordibacterales > UBA9973 > UBA9973. The sequence goes on from DALYEI010000004.1 coordinate 50,732, forward strand.
AAAGTACGGATATTGAATTTAGTTTAGTATTAATTCCTGCATAATATATGAAAAAAAATAATTTAAAAAGTTTAATATTTGCAGTCTTGTTCTTACTTATCACTCTATCTTCTTTTTATTTGACTCTTCGTCAAATGAATATTTATAATCAAGAATTTGTAACTCTAACTAATGAATATAAAGAAAAAGAAGCTCGTAGTAATCAGATTAAAGAATTAAATAAAGTTATTAGTGAGATAGGTGATAAAATAGAAATTTTAGATTCTCATTTCTTGTATAGTGGAGATTTAGCCCCCTTTTTAGATGAACTCGAATCAAGTGCTAAAAATTTAGGAGTGAAAGCAGAAGTGGTTTCTGTAGATAATCCGACAGCGCAAAATCAATATCTATCTCTCAATCTACGAGCCGAAGGAACTTTTGAAGATTTAAATCAATTTTTATTATTGCTTGAAAATTATAAATATGAATTAGAAGTTTTTGAAGTGAAGATGATTCGGGAATCATCTACTGATTTAACTTCAAGTTCTATACCTCTTTGGTCAGGGTATTTTAGAATCAAGGTTATTAGCTTTTTAGAAAATTAATATGAATTTTAATTTCAAACAATTTACAAATATTAATAAAAATAAAACTTTTAAAAAAGAGTATTTTCAGATTAATCCTGATAAATATTGGAATTTATTATTAGGAATATTTTTTATCCTTGTAATACTAGGTTGCGTTTTCGGTTATTATAAATTTTTTAGTGTAAATAAGGCTTTGAATACATATACTACAAAAACAGAAGAGAAGGTATTTGACGTAAAAGAAAAGAATGAAATTAATTCTCTGATAGAATATTTTCAAAAAAGAGAATCCAAAGCTTTAGAGATCAAAGAATCGAAAATCCCATTAGTTATTGACCCATCGCTTTAAAAATGTTAATCTAAATAAAGTTTTTGAATTTTTCAAAAATGATTTGGGCGGTTAGCTCAGTTGGTAGAGCAGCGCTTTTACACAGCGAAGGTCACAGGTTCGAATC
>DALYEI010000005.1:0-8917 GCA_031972685.1 Minisyncoccota bacterium
GAACTTGGACTGGAACTACGAGTGGGCTCTGGTCTGTCGCTAGTAACTGGGGAGGAACTGTACCTGTTACGGGGGACGATTTAGTTTTCCCTAGTGGAGCGTCGAATTTATCTAATACAAATGACCTTACAGAAAATACTATTTTTAATTCTATAACTTTATCTGGTAGTGGATATACTCTTTCTGGAAATAGAATTATCTTGGGGCAAGGTCTCGCAGGTATTACTGATAGTAGTTCTTCGGGTGGTAATACTATTGCACTCGATATTCGCGTCGATGTTACTCGAGAAATTATAGTTTCTAATGCTGGAGAGACTTTAACTATTTCTGGAAGAATTTCTGGAGTTGGAGGTATTTACAAAGAAGGTCTTGGAAAATTAATTCTCTCTGGTGCTAATACTTTCGGAGGTGTTTTAAAAATAAATGTAGGTATAGTGAATGCTCAGAACTCTAAAGCCCTCGGTACTATACTAGCCGGTACTGAAGTAGTCGGTAATGCTTCACTCGAACTACAAGGCAATATTGATATTAGTTATGAGCCGTTAATTATTCGTGGATGGGGATACGGAACTGCAGGCGCCCTAAGAAATATTAGCGGTAACAATGCTTTTAGAGGACTTATAACCTTAAGTTCAGCTGGAGGTACAGAAATTGCTTCTGATAGTGGAACCTTAACTTTAGCTGGAGGTATTACTGGAACAGCTCCTCTTATTATAGATGGATCTGGTAATGTAACTTTTACAACTACTCCTATTGCAATTTCAAGTAGTACAGTAACTAAAAATGGTGCAGGAACTTTGACTTATAATTTTCCTAATACTTATACTGGACTTACAACTATTAATGCAGGAACTTTGGCTTATGGTACTGATAATGCAATCCTCTCAGGTGGAATTACTGTTACTGGAGGAACTTTAGATATTGGAACTTATTCAGATATGGTGGGAACTGTAACTTTAGGAACTTTAGATCTTGCGAGTGGAACTATAACTGGATCGACTGGAATGCTAAGTAGTGCAACTTGGACTGTATATAACGGAACTATTAGTGCAATCATAGCAGGTGACGGAGGAGCTTTGACTAAAAGTACTACTGGTACAGTTACTCTTACTAGAGCGAATGAGTATACTGGTGCTACTACTATTAGTGCTGGTATTTTAGAAATTCAAAATAGTACTTCTTTAGGACTAATTGATGGAGCTACTACTATTACTGCTGGAGCAACTTTACAAATTAATGGTAGTGGGTTATCTATTCCTGAATATATTACAGTTTCTGGAGTTGGATTTCTTTATTCTGGAGCGATACGGAATATGGGTGGTAATAATACTTTGACGGGTTTACTTACTCTAAGTGCTAATGGATTTATTAAATCTGATGCAAGTTATACTTTGACTATAGATGGCAAGGGATTATCTGCTGGTACTGCTGCGCTTCATATTGGTGGAGCAGGTAATGTGACTTTTGCTGATGATGCACCTATATATGGTACAACCGCTACTTTAACTAAAAATGATACAGGAACCTTAAATATTCAATCTTTTAGTAATATTACCGGTACTTTAACTATTCATAAAGGAGAATTAATTTTTAGTCATAAGGGAGCTATGCCTCTTGCTACAACTATTGCAGTTAACTCTGGAGCAACGCTTACCTTAACAAATGTTTATAATATTGTAAAAGATCGTATAGCTGATACCGCCGCTGTTACTTTAAATGGTGGAAATTTTAACTTTGTTGGAGCAAGTAGTGATGTTTTTGAAACTATTGGCGCTTTAACAGTCGGTATAGCTTCAACTTCTGGTAATAGTAAAATCACTATAACTCCAACTGAAGACGGAGGTTCTACTATTTTACGTTTCGCTTCACTAACTCGGAATGCAGGAGCATCAATACTCTTTAGGGGAACTGATTTTGGGTCTACTCCTGGGGCGAATGTATCAACTTTATTGTTTACTACTGCACCAACCTTGACTGGAGACGATGGAGCTCCCAATACTCCAACCGTAAGTATTATAAAAGGAGCCTTCGGTGATAATTCTCTGTCAGGTACGGGTACAGATATGGTGACTTATAGTATTGGAAATAATAACGGTCTACGTTTACTTAACGGTGCAGGATTTTCAGGAGAATACACTACAGATTTATCTATAACTAATGCTAATGTAAAATTAACTACTAGTTCTCCAGCCATTACTAGCACTATTAATTCTCTTATTCTAAGTGGTACTGCATCTTTAACTAATCCCGGATCTTCAGTGAACCTAACCTTAACTTCTGGAAATATTTTAAATTTGGTTAATAATGCAACTATTGGTGGAAATAATACTACTCTAACTATGTCTGGTAATGCTGAAGGTATTATTAGATCTGTTAGTGATTTAACTGTTTCAGGAATCATAACTACAACAGGGGGAATGACAAAATCTGGTGCCGGAGTTTTGTCTTTTTCTGATGCGCAAACTTATACCGGAGCAACATCTATAAATGAAGGAACTTTACTTTATACTACAAACAATAATCTTTCTTCTGGAAATATTATCGTCAATGGTGGAATTTTAGATATAGATGATTTTGATGATACAGTAGGATCAGTAACTTTACAAAATGGAACTATTACAGGAGGTACTGGAATTTTAACAGGAACTTCTTATAGTTTTAGAGAAGGAACAGTTAGTGCAATTATTGCTGGGGCTGTTACAGTAACTCGTGTGGCGACTAGTGTTTCTTTAGATAGTATTGTGTTGTTAACTAGAGAAAATACTTATACCGGTGCTACTACTATTTCTAGTGGAATTTTAAAGTTAGGGGCTTCGGGTAATGGTACTAATACTCCATTAGGTACAACAGCAGCAGGTACCGGTATTTCAAGTACTGGAGCTTTGGATTTGAATGGTTATACTTTATCTACTGCTGAATCTATAACAAGTTTGAGTGGATTAGGATTTGGTCTCGCTGCAACTGTTTCTGGAGGTAATAGTAATATGGGTGCTCTTATGAATACCTCAGCAACCCCTGTTAGCTATAGTGGTTCAATAGTTTTAGCAAGTACAGCTCCGCGTATTAATGCAGATTATGGAGATATAACTATTAGTGGAAATATTTCTGGAGGCTTGGCTCTAACAGTAGGAGGATTTAGTAATATTACTTTATCAGGAGTGATATCTAATATTACTAGTTTGACTAAGGATGGTATTGGCGTGTTGACTTTGTCTGGTGATAATTCAATGGCAGGAACTACTACTGTGAGTTCAGGTACTCTTAAATTAGGAGCAAATGGGGGAGGCACTAATGCTCCGCTCGGTACTACTGCTGGTATAACCTCAATTACTGCTGGTGCGAGGTTAGATCTTAATGGATATACTTTGGGAACAGCTGAACCTTTAACTCTTAACGGAGTTGGATATGGGTTAGGAGATTTTGCGAGTGGTGCTTTAATTAATAGTTCAGGGTCTAGCGTAACTTATAGTGGTCTTATTACTCTCGGTTCGACTGGAGTTTTAATAAAAGCTGATTACGGTGATATTAATTTAACAGCTTCAGGTACAATATCAGGTTCTGGATTCGGTTTAATTCTTGGGGGAACAGGGACTGGAACTCTTTCAAGTGTTATAGGTACGGTTGCTGGTACTTTAACTAAAATTGATACTGGAACTTGGACATTGTCAGCAAGTGCTAGTACTTATACTGGAGCTACTAGCATAAACTTAGGAACCTTGAAATTAGGTGCAAATGGAGGAGCTACGAATACTCCGCTCGGTACTACTACAGGATCTACTTCAATACTTCATGGAGGAGCTTTAGATCTTAATGGATATACTCTAGGAACTGCTGAAGCCTTAACTATTAATGGGCGAGGTGTCAATGATGGAGGAGCAATTAAAAATTCAGGAGGAGCCTTAACTTTTGCCGGAGCAATAACTCAAGGTAGTGATTCTCGTATTAATAATTCAGGTTCTGGTCTTATGACTTTGAGTTCTGCTACTACTCTAAGTGGAGCTTATATACTATATATAGGAGGTAGTGCTAATATAAGTACTAATATTATTGCTATTTCTGCAGGGACTTTGATTAAGCAAGGAGCAGGTACCTTAACTGCAACTGGTGCTCATACTTATACTGGAGCTACAAGAATAGATGCAGGAGACTTTGTTTATGGTTCTACTACAACTCTCGCTGGGACAAACTTAACAGTTGTAGGTGGTACTTTCAATATGGGAGGCAATACCGATACTATTGGTACCGTAACTTTAGTTGATGGAACAATTTCAAATGGAACTTTAACCGCAACTACTTCTTATACTATAGAAAAGGGAACAATTAGTGCTATTTTAGCTGGAGCGATAGCTTTTACAAAAAATACTAATAATACTGTAACCTTAACTGGAGCTAATACTATAAGCAGTACGACTACTATTAATGCAGGAACTTTAACTTTAAGTGGTAACGGTAGCGCAACTTCAACAACTATTACTGTAAACTTGGGAGGAACCTTAACTTTAGATAATAGCTCTACTGCTGTAGCTAGTCGTTTAGGAGACGCTTTAGCTATTACAATGAATGGTGGTAATTTTAATTTTATTGGTAATGGTGCAGGAACATCTGCGGAAACTATTGGTCAGTTTGCGTTTGCTTCGGGACATAATACTGTAACAGTAACTCCTGGCGCAGGAGGTTCAACTACTTTAACTGTTGCTAATAATCCTGGTTTTAATAGAACTGCCGGGGCTACGGTTTTATTCCGTGGTACAAGTTTTGGATCTACTCCTGGAGCTAACGTTTCTACTTTGCTTTTTACTACTGCTCCAACTTTAATTGGAGGTAATGGATCTGCGAATTCTAATACTATTAGTATTATTAAGGGGGCTTTTGGAGATAGTTCACTTTCTGGAACTGGTAGTGATATGGTTACTTATAATGTTGGAAATACTAATGGGTTACGTTTGCTTAATGGAGCAGGATTTTCTGGAGAATATGCCGGAGACTTAGCAACAGCAAATGCGAACGTTAAGTTGACCGCTGATAGAGTAGCTGTAGCAACCAACACTAATTCTCTAATTTTAAATGGCTTTGGAATTACAAATCCGGGGAATGCTGTATCAGTACCATTATCTTCAGGATCACTTGCAGGAAATATTTTAATAAACTCTGCTACAAATATTGCAGGAGCAAATACGACTTTAGGTATTACGACTAATGAGCTTGATATTTTAGTTACAAATAATTCTACTTTATCTGCAATTATTGGAACTGCTGTTGCGGGTTCTGTGGTAGTTAGTGGAAATGGTAACTTAACTTTAAGTGCCGCAAATTTGTATACAGGAACAACTTTTATAAATAATGCTACCGTAACTTATGGTGCAAGTAACGTACTTTCTAGCGGTGGGGTGACTATGGTTGGAGGTTTATATAATTTAAATGGAAATTCTGATACTATTGGAAATATTTCGATTAATGCAGGAACTATTACAACAGGAGCAGGAACATTAACTATTTCTACTGGAAGCATAACTACAATTGCTAATAATAATTTTGCTTCATATATAATAGGCAATTTAACCATTGGTACTGGTACAACTTTTAATGTTGGTGAGGGATTGATGGATAATGATTTTGTTGTTTCTGCTATTATTGCTGGTGGTTTTGGTATTACTAAGAGTACTGGTACAGGGGTAATATTACTTTCTGGAAATAATACTTTTACAGGTATTACTACTATAAATGCAGGAACTTTAAGGCTTGGTTCTGCGGGTAGTGGATCTAATACTCCACTTGGTACAGTTGCTTCTGGAACTGTGGTGTCAGGTGCTTCTTCTGCTCTTGATTTAAATGGTTATACTTTGGCGACCACAGAAGCTTTAACTTTAAGTGGAGCTTTAGCTACTGGTGCTTTGCAAAATAACTCGAGTGCTGATGCTAATTATAGCGGTTTGGTAACTTTAGGTGCTGCAAGTACTATTATATCTAACTATGGAGAAATAAATATTACTAATACTGGAAATATTACCGGTAATACTTTTGCTTTAACTATCGGAGGAGCCGCGAATGGAACTTTGGCAAGTAATCTAAATACTACGACTGGAACTTTAACTAAAAATGGTTTAGGGGCTTGGATTATTTCTGGTGGAGCAAGTACTTTTACTGGACTCACTACTATTAGTGCTGGAACTTTGAAACTCGGATCCGCGGGTAGTGGATCTAATACTCCACTTGGTACGAATGCCGGAGGTATAACTATAACTTCCGGAGCAATTTTTGATCTTAATGGATATACTTTAGCTACGGCTGAACCTATTGGTTCACTTTCTGGAACAGGTATAGCAAGTATTGGTGCATTTATAAATAGTTCTAATAATTCAGTTTCTTATAGTGGAGCTTTGACTTTAGCTGCGGCTTCTCGTGTTGCGAATTATGGTAGCGGAACTATGACTGTATCCGGAAATATTTCAGGAAACTTTGCTTTGACTATTGTTGCTGTAGGTGGATTTACTCAAGCTACAAACAGCGTTAGGTCAGGTACTAGTACTATTATTAAAGAAGGTTCTGGAACTTTAATTTTAGGTGGACAAAATAGTTTTACTGGTGCAGTTACTGTAAGTACCGGAGTACTACAACTTGGAGCAAGTGGAGGAGCTACGAATACTCCGCTTGGTACTAACGCTGGAGGAGTCACTGTATCTGCTGGTGCAGTACTTGACTTCGCTACTTATTCTTTGGGAGGGGCTTCAACTTATGAAACTTTAAACATAAGCGGTACAGGTATAAAAAATACCGGCGCATTAACTTTTGCTGCTTCAACTAATAATAACTTTGGAGCTATGACTGTAACAACTAACGCTCGTGCATTAAATAATGGTAGTGGAACTGTTACTTTCGGAGGTACTATTACTGCCGCTAACGCAGTAAACTTTGGAGTTGGAGGAAGTGGACCTGTAAATATAACTGGAGTTTATGGAGCAACTGCTACTACTGCTACTTTGACTAAGTGGGGTTCAGGAACTGTGACGATTAGTGCTGCTAGTATTACTACAGGTTTAGTACGTATTAATGCTGGAACTTTAACTTATGGTGTTGCTAATGCTTTATCTACGCCTGCTTTAACTATTGCTGGAGGAACTTTAAATTTAAACGGCTTTGATGAAACTAATATTGGAGCTGTTACTTTGATTGATGGAACTATAACTAATACTGGTGGTGCCGCAACCTTAACTTCAACTACGACTTATACTACAGAAAACGGAACTATTAGTGCTGTATTAGGAGGAACTAGTATTGCTTTTGCTAAAAATACTGGAGGTAGTGTTTCTTTAAATGCTGTAAATGCTTTTACTGGTGCAACTAACGTTAACTCTGGAACTTTGACTTGGGGAGTTAGTAATGCATTATCTTCTGGAAATTTAACTGCGACTGGTGGAATAATAGATTTAGGTATTTATAGTGATACTGTTGGAACTGTAACCTTAACTAGTGGAGAGATTAATAGTAGTACTGGAGTTTTAACAGGAACTTCATATGCAGTAGCTTCAGGAAGTGCGAGTGCAATTCTGGCGGGAGCAGTAAACCTCACAAAAACGACGGTAGGTACGGTAACCCTCTCAGGAGCTAATACTTATACGGGAATAACTACGGTAAGTGCCGGACTTCTTAGTGTTTCTAATATTGGGGATGGAGGATCGCCAGGGAATCTTGGTCAAGCTACGAATGCTGCGGGGAATATTGTTTTTAACTCGGCTACTGGAACTTTGCAATATACAGGAAGTACAGCTTCAACTGATAGATCTTATACTACTACTAATGCTATTACCACTCAGTTTGATATTACTAATCCTGGAACGACTTTAACTTGGTCTGGATCTGGTACAGCTACTACTGCACCTATAACTAAAATCGGTTTAGGTACTTTGAAGTTTTCTGCTACTCAAGGACATACAGGAACTACTACTGTATCTCAAGGAACTTTGCAATACGGTATAGCAGATATGCTTTCTACGGGAGCAGTAACTTTAAATAAAGGAATTTTAGATATTAATAACTTTTCTGATAGTATTGGAAGTATTACTTTAGCGAATGGTGGTTCTATAATAGATGGAGGAGGTAGTACTGCTGTTTTAACTACAACATCTAGTATGACTTTACAAAGTGGAACTATAAGTGCAAGAATTGGAGGATCTATGGCATCAGCCTTTAGTAAAAGTACAACTGATAGGGTTACACTTTCTGGTGATAATACATTTACAAGTACAGGTACGTCTACAACAGCAGGTTCCATAAGATTAGGACATAGTAATGCGCTCGGTGCATCTGGAACAAGTACAAGTACAACAATAAATTCAGGGGCAGTAATGGAATTAATTGGAAATATTACTATACCAAGCACAAAAACCTTTTCAGTTAGTGGATCGGGTATTAATAATGTTGGAGTAATACGTAATGTTAGTGGCAATAATACTATCAGTGCAAATATTCCACTCGGAGCAACTAATACTCGTATTAATTCTGATAGTGGAACTTTAACTATTCCGAATGTTTCTGGAAATACCTTTAATGTTCTGTTTGGTGGAGCAGGAGATGTTACAGTTAGTGGAGCTATTAGCACTACAAGTGGAACTTTAACTAAAGATGGTGCTGGAGTTTTAACACTCTCTGGAACTAATACTTATACTGGAACTACTACTATTAATGGAGGTACTATTTCTGCTAATAGTACTGATTCATTAGGAAACGGTAGCGTAACGAATACTTTAATTTTTAATGGTGGTACTTTGAAAGCCACTGGTACAATAACTTCTCCTTCAAATAGAGCTGTAACTCTAACAGGTGACGCAACTTTTGATACAAATGGTAATAGTATTAGTATTGCTGGAACCGTAGGTTCAGCCGGAAGTCTTACTAAAACTGGAGCTGGAACTTTGACTTT
>DALYEI010000005.1:9017-21960 GCA_031972685.1 Minisyncoccota bacterium
GTAGTACTTGTTTTAGTGCTTAGTGTTTTAGTGGTGAAATTTGTATTTTTTAATGATAGAGAATTCAAAACCGAAGCTAGTGTTTTAGTAGAGAAAGTAGGGAAGCATATGTTTTTGCCTACAAATGAAATTCCTTCACTTGCTACCGTAACTGATCCAAAAAAACTTCAAGCCCAAAGTTTTTTTGCTGATGCAAAAAAGGGAGATAAAGTTTTAATTTATTCCGAAGCCAAGAAAGCTATTCTTTATGATCCTGTTGCTGATAAAATTGTAACTATTGCACCTATATTGCTAGATCCATCACTTAATACGACTGGAGGCAATATTGAAAATCAAGAATTTTAATTTAAATGCAAAATAATTTTTTTAAAAAAATAATTAGTATAATTGCTTTTTTTATTTTATTTTTTAGTTTTGCTGTTTATGCGAGTGATTTAACTAGTACAAATTTTATTATTCGTGATCCTGTTGTAGGGACTGGTGGGTCTTATGGTACTTCTACAAATTTTAAATTATTTTCTTCTGGTAATCCTTCTTTTTCAGGTACAGGATCCTCAACTAATTTTATTGGGCGTTATGGATTTTTATATTTTCCTTTTATTAATGTAGGGACTTTAACTGCGGTGCAGGATGGCATCGATGCAGATCTTTCTTGGCCGGCGTCAACTGCAGGATTGGGGTATAATGTTTCTGGATATAATACTGGAGTAGCGAGTGTATCCGGGGGACCTTATACTTATACTAATGTTGGGAATGTGACAAGTTATACTTATTCTAGTTTAGAACCAGGAGAGTATTGCTTCGTTGTTCAAACTTTAGATGCTTTTAGTAATGTTATCGGAATTTCAAACGAAGATTGTGTAACTATAACTCCAGTTTTAACCTTCGATATTGATACAGGAGTTTCTGACGGAGAAACTAGTGCACCTTATAGTGTAGCACTTTCTACTTTGTCTATTTCTGATATCAAAGCTTCAGGCACCACAGATAATATAAATATGATAATTTTAGAAGGATTAACCAATGCCCCTGATGGAGTATCAGTAACTGTAAAAAATGCGAACGGAGGAAACGGCTTAGTCTCTAGTTCTGTCTCAGGAGATAATATAAATAGTGCGGATGGTACTATGGCTTCCGGAAGTGAGAATTATGGTTTGTGTGTAATTACTTCTACTTTATCAGGTTTTTCTAAAGCCTCACCTTATAATACTGGAACTTGTGCTACCAATAGCAATACAAATGATATTCAAGGTTTAACTACCACAGGGGAGAATATTATAACTGTGTCTGGAGTTTTATCTAGTGGTCACGCTGAGATATCAGTGAATGCTGGAATTTCAAATGTTACCCCTGCTCATAGTGATTATACTGATACTTTGACTTTTATCGCTACTGGAACCTTCTAATGTGGATAACTATATTTTTTTAATTTTGTATATGATATAATTATATAGATATTAATTATTAGTTTAATTTAAAAAAATATGATTAAAAAAGTTTCAAATAAAATCATAAGTAGTCTCACAATTTTTGCATTGATTTTTGCATCTTTGTTGCCTGTATTTTCAAATACTGCACAAGCTGCATCTATCTCTAGTGCAAAAGCTACTTTTGGTAGATTAAAAGCAAGTACAGCTTCTGATTCAGTTGTTGTACAATTTAACTCTCCTACAGGAATTCAAGCTGGAACCTCAGATGATATTATCCTTACTTTCTCTTCTGAGTTTGTTTTGGCAGCAGAAAGTGCTGGTAACTTTGACATTGGTTTAGGGGACAATGCTTGTGGAAGTAGTCCTACCTTTTCAGATGAAGGAGTAACTACTGGAGCAGCTGATGCTTCTAATTGGCAAGTAGATGTTACCGGAGATGTTATTACTCTTGAGCCTGATACCGATTCTTCTTTAACTGCTGGAAGATGTATTAGAATAGAGATGGGTACAGCTGCAACTACTGGAGGTACAGGATCAGCTTCTACTGTAACTAATAGTACAGATGTAGATGATGATGATACTATAGCTATATCTGGAGGTTTCGGAGATACTGGAACTATTACTGTAGATATTATTGATGATGATCAAGTTACAGTTACAGCAACAGTTAACCAAAGTATAACTTTCGACCTCGATACTGCTACAACTGATACTGAAAGTGCTACTCCTTATACTGTAGATTTAGGTACTATAACTACTAGTGATACTAGAGTTTCAGGTACTACAGATTCTATAAATTATATTTGGATGGATTTAGGTACTAATGCTTCTGGGGGAGCGACTGTGACCGTGAAGAATGCTAACGGTACTAACGGTTTAGTTTCTACTTCTACTCCAGCAGATAATATAAATAGTGCTGATGGTGCTATTGCTGACGGAACTGAGAATTATGGACTTTGTGTTGTTTCTGTAGCTCAAACAACTGGAACTTTATCTATTGCTTCAGGTTACAGTGGTAACACTTGTGCTGGTAACTCAGAACTTAATGATGTTGAAGCCTTGTCTTCTACAACTCCAGAAGCTATAGTTACTTCAACTGCTCCTCTTGGCGCAGGACGTGCTCAAATCGCAGTCAACGGTGCTATATCAAGTAGTACTCCAGCTCACTCAGATTATACAGATACTCTAACTTTTATAGCTACAGCAACATTCTAATTAGTGAATTAAATGAAATCATATTTTAATTTTAAATTAATATTACTCGTATTCTTAACAGTATTCGGTATTGTGCCGAGTACTGTTTCGGCTATTACTTTATCTCCAACTCGTTTAGAACTTTCAGGCAACCCAGGGGATATTATAGAAAATGAAATTTCTATAATTAACGAGAGTCAAAATACTGAAAATTATTATGTAGATTTTGCGAACTTCGAAGCTCAAGGTGAAACCGGAGATCCTAGTTTTACAATTCCAGAAGACGGACTCGGTACTTGGATTAAAATGGATAGTGAGAACGTTGGTGTTGGTCCTCAAGAAGAAAAAAAGGTTCCTTTTAAAATTGAAATACCTAAAGACGCTCGTCCGGGAGGATATTTCGCTGTTATCTTTTTTGGTAATAGCCCTTCAAATATAGGAGGTAGAAACGTTGGAGTTGGTTCTCAAGCAGGAGTCCTAATCCTTCTCTCTGTTTTAGGAGACGTAGAAGAAAAAGCTGGTATATTTGATTTTAATACTAAAAATAAACAATTCTTTTATAAAACTTTACCTGTAAATTTTGAATATCGTTTAAAGAACGAAGGAGATGATCGTATTAAACCTGTAGGTAAAGTAATAATTCATAATAATTTATTTATTCCAACTGAGCGTATAGACGCTAATCCTACTAATGGTAACGTATTACCAGGTAGTACTCGTAAATTTAATTTAACTTGGGTAGAAAATCCTCGTGATGAAGACTATAGAGAGAAAGATTCTTTCTTTGGTAAATTTTTTGATAATGCACTTTATGAATGGCAAAATTTTGCTTTAGGTTTCTATACTGCAAATCTAAAAGTAGTTCATGGAGTTAATGAAACTCGTACTAGTGATTTTACTTTCTTCTTTGTATTTCCTTGGGAGCTTGTAATCTTACTTGTCTTAGCATTTATTATAATTTACTTTGTAGGTAAAAAATTAATTACTAGATACAACAGACATATCATAGAGAAAGCAAGAAAATCTTTTAATTCTACAAATTAAATGCTATATAAAGGATTTATTTTAATAATATCAGTAGGTATATTTTTTAGTGTATTTAATAATTCTTTTGCGCAATTAGTTTTAACTGAAGATGAAGATATTAGTGTTAGCGCGAGAGTTATTAGTACTGTGATTACTCCGCCACCTTCTAATGATCCGGGAGGAGTTGTAATCTTTCCTAATACTTCAGTTCAATTCAAGGGTAGAGCTTATCCAGATGCTAAAGTAGTACTTTTACGTAATGGTATTGAAGTTTCAAATGTATTTGCAAATCCTGATGCAACTTTCGCTATTACTTTACCTGAAGAGATAGATAGTAATCAAAATATCCTATATTCTCTTTATGCTATTGATAAAAATAATAATAAATCGATTTTGCTTAATTTTCCAACGAAAGTCCAAGGAGGATTTTTAACTTTTTTAAATAATATTTTATTTCCACCAACTATTAGTTCGGATAAATATGAAGCAAATATAGCGAGTTTTGTGAACGTATTTGGGTTTGCTGTGCCTAATCGTGAACTCGAAATCACCTTTAAAGATGGTAATTTTAAAAAGAATTTTTATTTAACTTCGAAAGGAGATGGTACTTATAATATAAATTTACCGCTCTCAGAAATTCCTAAAGGAGAATACAACTTACTTATTAATTATAAAAATGACATTAGATTTAGTAAATTTTTGCGTCTGATTGTAGGGTCTCGTGATACCTTAAATAACAATGATAATTCTAATATACCTGGAGATTGTAATCGAGATAGAATTATAAATTTAGTTGATTTTTCGGTTGCGGCTTTTTGGTATAAAAAAGAAAATCCACCTAAATGCGTAGATACGAACTTTGATAATATTATTAACTTAGTCGATTTCTCAATTCTTGCATACTATTGGAATAATTAATATGAAATACTTTATTTTAAGTTTAATATTTTTGTTTTCTTTTGCTTCTCAAGCTTTTGCTGGTTTAATTTATTTTGAAAGTAGGGAAGAAGTGAATTTAGGTGAAACGATAAATTTACCAGTTTATTTAAATACTGATGGTGAAAATATAAATACTGTTGATATAGAAATATATTTTAATAGTGAACTTTTTACTTTTGTTGGTTATAAAGAGCAAACTTTTAAGAATTGGATAATACCACCTAAGGTTGTCGATAATAAAATATATTTTACTGGTATTGTGCCAGGAGGAATAGAAGGTATTTATGATCCCAATAAAAAAGATTTAACTGCAATACCTATTATTAATTTATCTTTTAAAGCAAAAGCTACAGGGAATGCGTCTTTTATTTTTGTTAAAAATGAAGTTTTAAAAAACGACGGGGAAGGATCAGTTTTAGAAGTTGATAAAAGAGATTTGAATATCAATATTATAGAAAAATTGGATCCAATTATTGAAAATAAAATAGACAATACGCCTCCTTTGCCTTTCGAGATTAAAATTATAGAAAATGAGGAAACTGGTAAATTGCTTGTGTTTAATACTACTGATCTAGAAAGTGGAGTTTCATTTTTTAAAGTTAGAGATAATTTCCAATGGAAAAAAATAGAAAGTCCACACAAATTAGATAAGCCTTTTTTTGATGAAGTTTTAACTATTAGAGCTTATGACTTTAATAATAACTTTATTGAAAGTTCTATTGCTATTGATGGGTATTTTAATAAGTATATTTTCTATTTCCTACTATTAATATTTGCTAGTATTTTGGTCAGAAAATTGATAAAATAATAGCATGAAGTTTCGGTATTTATTTATTGTTTTTTTAATCTTATTTCTACCTAATGTAATTTTTGCGTCTTCGTTTCTTTATTTTACTGAGCCTCCTAAAAATATAGAAGTAGGAGAGCGCTTTACTGTGTATTTGAGATTAAGAGCTACAGAAGAACCCATCAATGCTATTTCGGCTGTAATTTCTTTTCCTAATAATTTAGTAAAACCAGTTTCAGTTTCCAAAGAAAATAGTATTATAAACCTTTGGACAGGTGAACCTAGAATTTCTAATGATAAAATTTCTTTTGAGGGAGTGATTTTAAATCCTGGGTTTTCAGGTAATAACGGTTTACTCTTAAAAGTAAATTTTGAAGCTCGCTCTACTGGAGTTGGTAATATTAATTTTATTGAAGGAGCAACGCTCGCTAATGATGGACTTGGTAGTAATATCTTAGCAACTCTAAGCAAAACTAATTTGCGTATTGTGCCTGCAAGTTTAAAACCTAATGGCACTGTTCCTATTTATGATTCTGATAATAATGAAAGATTAGCTAAATTACCAGTCATTACAAATTACTCTCAAATTGTTAATGATAAAGAGAGATTAACTCTCGAAGGTAAGGGTGAACCTAATACTTTAACTAAAATTGTCTTTAAAGATGTTGCTCTTCGTTCCTTAGGTGAAATACTTATTAATCGTATTCAAAATAAAAGAATTAAGTTAGATGAAGTTTTAGTTAAAAATGATGCTGAAGGAAACTTTAAATATATAAGCTCTTCTAATTTAATAGCCGGAGTTTATAATGCTACGCCATTTCTAGTAGATGAAAATGCTAACGTAGAAAAGCCAGGACTCGGTATTCAGCTCTTTGTTAATGATAGTAAAATAGTCAAAAATTTGATAGTTTTTATTAATGTTTTAGGGCTTTTTATACCTATTGTTGTGCTTTGTGTTATAATATATTTTATACCTTGGTATTCTTGGTTGCGTATGAAAATACTGAAAAAGAAGATGAATTTAGAAGAAGAGAAAATCGAACTCTCAGGTATTCATCTAGCCAAGGAAGAGAATTTGTTTAATAAAGAAAATAAGAATCAAAAAAATGAACAATAGTTTTTTATCTAAAATTTTAATCTTAATAGTTTTTGTGTTTATTACTTTACCTTTTTCTTATATATTTGCTGAAAGAAAAGATTTTTTAACAGAAGAAGAAATACTTTGGTTAGATTCTCGTAATAATACAATAGTAGTTTACCCCGAAAAGGATTTTCCACCTTTTTCTTACTATTCAAGTTCAAATATACCCCTAGGACTTTCTATTGATTATTTAGAGATAGTAGCAGAGAAAATTGGAGTTAAACTACAATATCTGCCCGCAAAATCCCTTTCTCAGGTTTTAGATGATATTAAAAGTGGGAAAGGAGATATAATTCCTTCAGTAGTTGAAAGTGAAGAGAAACAAGATTTTCTATATTTCACTGATTATTATACTGATATAAGTTCAGTTATTGTAGTTAGAAAAGATTCTAAGTTAAAAGGCGATATAACATTAAATGATCTTTCAGGGCAAAGGGTTGCTATTACAAACGGGCGTGCTGTTAGGACTTTTGTAGCAAAGAATTACCCTAGAATTATTATAGAACCCACCACAGATGATCAAATAGCTTTACAGCAATTAGTTCTAGGAGAGGTAGACGCTGCAGTATTAGATATCGCATCACTTTCTTTTTATTTATCTAAACAAGTTTTAAGTAGTGTTAATATTGTTGGAAATGCTGGTTTTTCTTATAAACTTGCTTTTGGTATTAAAAAAGAAAATAAAATTTTGCAGAGTATTTTAGATAAAGGGTTACTTCAAATATCTCAAAATAAAAGAACTATCTTGAATGAAAAATGGATAGTTGTCCCTGAAGAAGTCGAGGGTAATTTTTTAACTGTGGTGAAGAAAACTTTAAGTAATGATGTCTTTCAGTATACTTTCTTTTTATTAATTATATTTATAATGTTCTTTTTATTGAAGAGTAATAAAACTTATAAGAGACTATTTGCTCATAAAGCTAAGGTTCAAAATATTAAACAAGAAATGGAAAAATTAGAAGAGATGAATTCTATGCTTTCCGAAGAATTAGAACAAGTTCGTGAAGATGAAGAAGAATTAAAAGAAAAACTTAAATCTTTAGATAAATAATTATTAATTAACTAGTCCCGTCGCTCGTGAGTGACAGGACATATAAAATATGAAAAAAATATTTGCTTTAGTTGTTGTAGTTTTGATCGGTATTGGTATATACGCTTATAATAGTAACTTTATGTATCCTGTGCGGGACGTTGAAGTTTTTGATAATACTATAACAGAAAATAAAATCATTATAGAAAACCAAGAAGAAAACAAGGTCACAGAAAATCAAAGTTCTATAGTTGGAACTTATGAAGAATATGCTTCTAATAAAATTCTTGAAAAAGGAGAGTCGGGTAGAGTTTTGCTTTTCTTTTATGCTTCTTGGTGTCCGTCTTGTAGAGCTCTCGATAAAGATATAAATAATAATCTTAGTAATATTCCAGAAGGATTAACTATTCTTAAAACTAATTATGATAAAGAAAATGAGCTTAAAGCTAAGTATAAGGTCACTTATCAGCATACTTTAGTAGAAGTAGATAAGAACGGCAACATGCTCAAGAAATGGACAGGAGGAGATTTCGCAGAAATTCTAAAGCAATTAAATTAAATGATATTTTTCTTAATTTCTATTTTAGCAGGAATACTTACGGTTTTAGCACCGTGCATTTTGCCGTTGCTTCCTGTTTTAATAGGCGCTAAAGAAGAGGGTAGAATAATTTCTAAAAGAGCAGTTAGAATAATTTCGTCTCTCATTTTATCTATAATTATTTTTACTTTATTTATTAAATCTAGTACTTTGTTTTTTGCCTTTGGAGAAAACTTTTGGCAATATTTCTCAGGGATTTTAATTATTTTAACTGGTATATTTATTACTTTCCCTAATCTTTGGAATTATTTACCATTTGTGAATACTTTAAGTATCAAGAGTAATCAGTCTTTAGGAAGGGGTTTCAAGGCTAAAAGTTTATCAGGAGATATTATTATTGGATTATCTTTAGGTCCAGTTTTCTCGACTTGTAGTCCGACTTATCTTTTTATTTTAGCAACTATTTTACCAAGTTCTTTTATTTCCGGAGCTTTTTATTTGATAGGATTTTTATTGGGTCTTTCTATTTCACTACTACTCATAGCGTATTTCGGAGAAAATTTAGTTAGTAAATTAACTAAAAATAATAGTACAGAAAAAGTAAAAAAATTCTTTGGTATTTTGATTATTATTGTTGGAATTTTAATTATTACAGGGTTAGATAAAGAAATTCAAAATAAAATTTTAGATTCTGGTTACGGAGCTACAATAGAATTTGAAGATAATTTAATTGAAGATTTCCGATAATTTTGCTATATTGGTTTTATGTCACTTAGTATTGGAATTGTAGGTTTGCCGAACGTGGGTAAGTCCACGCTTTTTAATGCATTAACTAAAAAGTCTGTACCGGCTGAGAATTATCCTTTCTGTACCATAGATCCTTCTGTGGGTATTGTGCCGGTGCCGGATCCTCGTCTTTATAAATTATCAGAATTATCAAAAAGCGCGAAAACTATTCCAGCAGTTATAGAATTCGTAGATATTGCAGGTCTCGTAGAAGGAGCGAGTAAGGGCGAAGGTTTAGGAAATAAATTTTTAAGTAATATTAAAGAAGTAGACGCAATTTTGCATATGGTAAGAGTTTTCGAAGATAATTCGGTGATTCACGTTAGTAATAAAGTTGATCCAAACTCTGATATTGGAGTTATTAATCTCGAACTTGTTTTAGCTGATTTTGAAATTGTTTCAAAACGTATAGGAACTTTATCTCGTGAAGTTAAAAGAGGTGATAAGGAAGCAGTTTTAGAAAATACTATTTTAAAAAAAGTTTATAAGGTTTTAGAAGAAGGGCGTATGGTTACCAATGCGAAATTATCAGAAGAAGAAAAATTTAAAATTAAAAGTTTAAATTTACTAACTTTAAAACCTATGCTTTATGCATTAAATCACAGTGAAGCAAATCCAAACGTTGACTTCACTCCGCCAGGTTTATCAGTCAAAATCGATACTGTTTTCGAAACTGGTTTTGATGATTTGATTAAAAAAAGTTATGAACTTTTAGGACTTGAAACTTTTTTCACTACTGGTCCAGATGAATCAAGAGCTTGGACTATTTTGAAAGGCTCTACTGCTCCAATAGCTGGAACAGCTATTCATACTGATTTTAAAGATAAATTTATTCGTGCGGAAGTAGTCGCATATGATGATTTGATAAACAATGAAGGTTATCCTAATGCGCGTGCTAAAGGTTTAGTTCGCACCGAGGGTAAAGATTATATAGTTAAAGACGGCGATGTTATAGAGTTTAAAATATAAAATGCAAAATATTAAAATTTTTAAAACACAAAAGTGGGGAGATTATGAATTGCTCGATACGGGAGAAGGAGAGAAATTAGAAAGATTTGGATCTTATACTTTTGTCCGCCCGTACGAAGAAGCTTTTTGGAAAAAGACTTTAGATAAAAAAGTTTGGAATACTGTAGATGGAGTTTTTGGAATTTCAAATGAAACTAAAAAAGCAAATTGGAAATTTAAAAATAAGATTGATAAAGATTGGAATATTTCTTTAGGGAATATAACTTTCAAAGCGAGCCCTACTCAATTTCGTCATTTGCAATTTTTCCCTGAGCAAAGAGTTCATTGGGATTTTATTAATCAAAAAATTAAATCTGCGGAAGCCAGGCTTCCGCAGAAAGTTAAATTTTTAAATTTATTTGGCTATACAGGAGTAGCGAGTTTATTCGCCCTTGAAGCAGGAGCCGAAGTCACTCACGTAGATGCTTCGAAGGGCTCTATAGATTTAGCTAAAGAGAATCAGAAAATTTCAGGATTAGAAGATAAACCTATGCGAGTGATAGTTGACGATGTGTTGAAATTCTTAGAACGCGAAATCAAAAGAGGGAATCATTATGATGCAATTATTATGGATCCTCCTAAATTCGGCCGAGGACCTAAGGGGGAGACTTGGAAGATAGAATCAGATTTACCTAAACTAATTTCTTTAGTAGAAAGAATTTTGAGCGAGAATCCTTTATTTGTAATACTTACTTCTTATGCGATAGAATCTTCGGCTTTATCTTTAGGATATGCTCTCGAAAATATTAAAATTAAATATGGAGGCAATATCGAAGCAGGCGAAATGTGTATTGAAGAGTCTAGTAGTGGTAAATTGATTTCGCTCGCAAATACAGCCGTTTGGGAAAAATAGGGTTGCCTTTTAAAATATTAGGTTTATAATCTAAGTAAATATTTCTTTACAACATTTTTCCACCAAAAAAATAAAACAATGAAAGCTTTAGAATTTTATGAAGTTCCTAAGTTTTTAGATTTAGTAGCTTCTTTTAAACAATCCTATTCTTCGTTTAGAGAGAATAACCCTACAATTACTGGCAAAAAATTGCGGTTGGCGTTTATTGAGATTTTAGAAAAATTGTATAATAAATTTTCTCCTTTTGAAGATTTCAGAAACATTTATCCAACCTTCGAAGATTTCAAAAGTAAAATTTCAAGAAGTTTACGCAAGAAAAATGGTTTTTCTAGTCCGTCTTTAAAAAAAGTAAATTTAAATAGAGACTTAGAAAAAGAGTCAATTTTTGAATCAGAGCAAGACCAAAAGATAGAAGCTTTTAACCAAAGAATAGATCAAGGGGCTTGGAAAAATTTTATTGAAAATCAGCGAATGCTAAAGTTGACCGGTCACGAAGATGACTGGTAAAAAAGAAATTGAGTTTGGTTCCTAACTAAAACCCTCGTCTTTATGATGAGGGCTTTTTATTTCTTTTTGAGTTTTGAAATTTCTTTCAAAACGTCTTCTAAAGTTTTTTCGATATTTTTAAATCTATTTTTTTCTTCTTCCTCTTCTTTTTCTTCCTCGGTTTCTTCTTCATTTATCTCTTCGACATCTTCCTGAATATCTTCAACGTCTTCTTGAATTCCTTCTACGTCCTCAGAAATCTCCTCCACATCTTTTTGAATATCTTCGACATCCTCACTAATCTCTTCAACGTCTTTTTGAATATCTTCAACGTCTTCGGAAATACCTTCGACGTTTTCTTGCAACTCTTCAATATCTTCAGAAACTTCTTCTAGATTTTCAGAATGTTCGTTGATAGTGATTTGAATAAATATCGATAAATATATAGCTTCGAGCGATACTATAGTAGTCAGTATTAAAAGTACATCAGAAGAAGAAAAACCAAAAAATCGTAAAGCAAAAATACCTATAAAAAATATAGTATGTAAAATTAGTGAAGGGACTGAGCCTACGAAACTAGTGATTTTTTTTGAAAAATTTGCTTTATTTCTGCGCATAAAAAGACTTAAATTAATACTCTATATATGGTATAATACTTTCTATGGAAACACAAATCAAAAATGCCATTTTTAGGCCAAAATTAAATGTAGGTTTTTTCTTTTTATCATTAGGATTATTAATTTCTTTGATTACTTCTGTAATTTCTTTTTTAAATTTAATTTTTGAAAGTTTAGATAAAAAGTTCCCAGATGTTTTGAATAGTACTTATATTTACGGCTATGATACTTATCAATTTGATGGTATTCGTACAGCTTTAGCTACTTTGATTATTTTCTTTCCAGTTTTTTTACTTGTGCATTACTTCTGGGATAAGCAAATTAAAAAAGGGTTAGGAACTTTAGATGAAGTTATTAAGAAATGGTTAATATATATTGTTTTATTTTTATCTTCTTTAGTAGTTGTTATTGATCTCGTAACCTTGGTAAGATATTTTGTATCAGGAGAAATCACTAGTCGTTTTGTATATAAGGTGATAGCGGTTTTATTAGTGGCTTTATTTGTAGGGACTTATTATATATTTGAATTATTGGGTAAAAAGAAATTTTATATTTTTCCTATTGGTATTACTTCTGCTATCAAAGCTAGTGTTTGGGTATTATTAGTTATTATCTTTGGTTTTTATGTTATGGGTAGTCCAAAAACTCAAAGACTTTCTAGATTAGATGAACGTAAAATTACTGACTTACAAAATATTCAATATCAAATTATTAATTATTATCAACAAAAGGAAATATTACCTAAAGAATTAAAAGATTTAGCAAATCCCTTAACCGGATATTCTTTGCCTGTTTCTCCAGAAGTTGGAGTAACTTATGATTATAAAATTATCGATGAGAAAAAATTAACTTTTAGTCTTTGTACAAACTTTAATTTAGCTATAGCTAAGGGTTGGGTAGAAACTAGTAACGCTATTCCTGTATATGAAAAAGATATATCCGTAAGTTCTTATCCTTATTCCGGAGGAGTAAATGAATCTTGGAATCATGATGCAGGATACTCTTGCTTTGAGAGAACTATCGATAAAGATATATACCCACCATTTGAAAAACAAAATTTAAGATAAAATACAAAAATGCAAAAAGAATATAATCATTTAAAAATTGA
>DALYEI010000005.1:22060-24490 GCA_031972685.1 Minisyncoccota bacterium
GAAAAGAAGTGGCAAAAGTTTTGGGCTGATAAAAAAGTATATAAAACTAGCACTGACACTAAAAAGAAAAAAATGTATGTGCTCGATATGTTTCCGTATCCTTCTGGAGCGGGACTTCACGTCGGTCATCCGAGAGGCTATATAGGTAGCGATATTTATGCTCGTATGAAGAGAATGCAAGGATATAATGTTTTGCACCCTATGGGTTATGATGCTTTCGGTTTGCCCGCAGAGCAATACGCTATCGAGCATAAAGTTCATCCGAAAGTTGCTGTAGAAAAAAATATCAAAACTTTTGAGCGTCAACTTTCTATCATAGGTCTTTCTTATGATTGGTCACATAGAGTAAATACCACAGACCCAAAATATTATAAATGGACTCAGTGGATTTTTTTGCAAATTTTCAATTCTTATTATGATAATTCTAAAAATAAAGCTCGACCGATCAAAGAATTAATTCAAATTTTTGAGAAAAAAGGAAATCTAAATCTAAATGCTGTATGCGATATTGATACTCAATCTTTTACTAAAGAAGAATGGAAAAAGTTTTCAAAATTAGAAAAGCAAAAGATTTTAATGAAATATCGTTTAGCTTATGAAGGTTATGCTGATGTGAATTGGTGCCAAGATTTAGGTACTGTTCTCGCTAATGATGAAATCTTAAATGGGCCTAATGGAGAACTAATTTCTGAACGTGGAGGATATAAAGTAGTTCGTAAATCTATGCGTCAATGGTTTATGCGTATTACTGCTTATGCGGATAGATTGCTTAGTGATTTAGCTCCACTTGATTGGAATCCTCATATTAAAGAAATTCAAAAAAATTGGATAGGTGAGAGTATTGGAGCTGAGATAAATTTTAATTTAATTTCTAAAAATAATTCTCTAGGTAGTATCAAAATTTTTACAACTCGGGCTGATACTATCGACGGAGCGACTTATTTAGTTTTAGCTCCAGAGCATAAAAAAATAGAAGAATTTAGAGATCAAATTTTTAATTATAAAGAAGTAGAAAATTATATTAATAATACTAAAAATAAAGGTGAAGATGATAGAATTTCTGCTAAAGAAAAGACTGGCGTAAAATTAGAAGGCATTGAAGCTGTGAATCCTTTTAATGGTGAAAGTATACCAGTTTATATTGCCGATTATGTATTGGTAAATTACGGCACCGGAGCAATTATGGCAGTACCGATGCATGATGAGCGTGATCGTGAGTTCGCAGAAAAATTTAATTTACCGATTATAGATAAGCCTTTACTAGAAGATGTAGAGAAAGTTATCTTAAAGACTAAGGGTAAGTTAGTTAAAAAATATAAAATGCGTGATGCTATCTTTGCTCGTCAAAGATATTGGGGAGAGCCAATACCTCTTTCTTATGATAAAGACGGCATTATTCATGAAGTTAAAGAATTACCGTTAATTTTACCTAATGTGAAATCTTATAGTCCCTTAGGTACAGGTGAATCTCCTCTAGCTGGAGTTAAGTCTTGGGTTAAGGCGGGTTATGAGACTAATACTATGCCTGGATGGGCAGGATCGTCTTGGTATTTCTTGCGTTATATTGATCCAACTAACACTAAAGAATTCGCAAGCAGCAAAATGCTAGATTATTATTTTGGTAAGAAAAACGGAGGAGTAGATATGTACGTAGGAGGAGCAGAGCACGCAACAGGGCATTTACTCTATGCTCGTTTTTGGCATAAGTTTTTATTTGATATCGGTAAAGTTAAAACTCCTGAACCCTTCAGAGCACTTCGTAATCAAGGTATGATAGGAGGCGCTGACGGACGCAAGATGTCTAAACGATGGGGGAACGTTATTAATCCGGATGACGTAGTGAAAACTTACGGAGCAGATACATTGCGTCTATACGAAGCGTTTATGGGACCCTTTGATCAAGGGTTACCTTGGAGCACTGAGAGCATCATAGGTTCTAGGCGCTTTGTTGAACGTATATATCGTTTATCACAAATAGAATTTAGTAAAAAATCTAGCTTAGAAATATCAAAAGTTTTACATAAGACTATTAAAAAAGTAGGGGAAGATATTGAGAGATTTAATTTCAATACAGCAGTCTCTACTATGATGATTTGTGCAAATGAAATTGAAAAAACCAAAAATATTAGTAAAGAAGATTTTAAAATATTCTTGCAAATTTTATCCCCGTTTATTTCTCACTTAGCAGAAGAAATATGGTTCTCTCTCGGAGAAAAGAAGTCTATTCATTTATCTCCTTGGCCAAAAATAAATCCTAAATTCTTAGTAGAAGAAGAAATTAAAATCGTAATTCAAGTGAACGGTAAAGTTAGGGGAGAGATTTTCGTGAATAAAGATATCACCGAAATAGAGTTAAAAGACTTAATCCTAAAAAGGGAAGATATACTTCGCTTTACCGAAGGCAAAGAATTAAAGAAATTTATCTACGTC
>DALYEI010000005.1:24590-47169 GCA_031972685.1 Minisyncoccota bacterium
CTTTCTTTATAGTATAATATTATAAGTTTATTATTAATTTTAGTATAAAAACATGTTAACAAATATTTTAGATAGAATTTCTTTTTGGTCGTTTTTTGTAGTTGTAGCTCTATTACCTATTTTTGCAATTCCTTTTGTTAATATACCTATCGAGACCTCAAAAACTGTAATTTTAGTTTTGGGTATTGCGATTTCTTTTATTGCTTGGGCTTCGGCTCGTTTCTCAGACGGAAAAGTAATCTTACCAAAATCTAAATTAATCTCAGTTATCTTTTTGATTAGTTTACTTACTCTAATATCCAGTCTATTTTCAAGCTCGATCAAGATGTCACTTTTCGGTATTATGTTTGATATTGGAAGTTTTTGGTTTTCATTTTTCATTTCAGTTTTAGTACTCAATGCAGCTCTAGTTATCAATAACGAAAATAAAGCTAAATTAATATTGAAAGGTTTAGTCATTGTCGCTTCTTTGTTATTTGTATTTCAAATTGTGAGATTCTTCATCCCTAATACTTTATCTTTAGGTATTTTAGGAGATAAAACTTCTAACCTTTTCGGTTCTTGGAATAGTTTCGGAATCTTTGCTGGAGCTTTAGCTATTATATCTTTGTTTGTTTTAGAATTATTTAATTTAGATAAAAAGAAGAAAATCTTCCTTACAATTCTACTAGTAGTATCTTTGTTTTTAATTGCTAGCGTTAATTTCGCTTTGATTTGGAGATTGTTAGGATTATTCGCTTTAATTATTTTTGTTTATAAAATTTCAATATTTTCATTTAAAAAAGAAGAAAATCAAAGTGTTAAAAAATTTCCAAGCTATTCTTTCAGTGTAATTATATTGTCTTTGCTTTTCTTTATCTCAGGTCAATTTATTGGTTCTTATTTACCAAATACTTTAGGATTATTTAATGTAGAAGTTAATCCATCTTTTAGTACTACGCTAGATGTTGCTAAAAATGTCTTTAAAAACGATATTTTGTTTGGAATTGGGCCTAATAAATTCGCTGACGCTTGGTCACTTTATAAACCAAGTTTGATCAACGGTAGTCAATTTTGGAATACTCCTTTTTCAAATGGTGTAGGGCTTATTCCGACCCTGATGATCAATTCTGGTATTTTAGTTTTACTTAGTTATTTAGTTTTCTTAGTTTTAATTCTAGTTTCTGGATTTAAAAATGTTTTTAACTCAATCAAAGAAAAATATGATCATACTTTAATATTATTCTTAATATTATCAATTTATTTCTTTATTGTTTCGATTTTCTATTCAGCTGGGTTATCTTTGTTTGTATTAGCATTTATAACTCTAGGAATATTTATCGGACTTTATACTAATATAAATAATAAATCCCTAACTATTAATTTCTTAGATGATCCGAGAAAAAGTTTCTTTTCAATCTTAGCTTTAGTTGTGATAATTATTGCAACTTCTGGATTATCATTTAAATTTATGGAAAAATTCGTTTCTGTTTACTACTATGGTAGGACCGTAAATTCGACTGATGTTCTAAGTGCTGAGAAATACGTACGTAAAGCATTACTCCTTAATCAAAACGACTTATATTTACGAACTTATTCTCAAGTTTACCTTTCTAAATTAAATGAACTTCTAAGTAAAGGAGACAATTTAACTGATGCTGATAAAGTTGCTCTTCAAGCTAGTATAGACGAAGCAGTGAATGGCGCCGCGCTCGCAACTAAATACAATAAAGATAATTATTTGAATTTTGAAATTTTAGGTTTTGTTTACAAAAATGCAGCTTCAATTGGTATCAAAGATGCAAGTGCTAAAGCTATCGAAAGCTATACTGAAGCATCTCGACTTAATCCTATAAATCCTCTTATGAAACTCGAAATCGCTAGAACTTATTTTATAGATAAAAATATCAAAGAAGCTCGTAATTTCGCCTTAGAATCTATAGTTATCAAACCTGATTTTGCTCAAGGTCTTATATTCTTAGCTGAGCTTGAAAAAGGAGAAGGGAATTTGAATCAAGCTATTTCTTATGCTGAAGAAGCTTTTAAATATTTCCCAAATGATACAAATTTGAGTGATTACTTGAAACAATTAAAGGGTGGTAGAGTATCTATAGAAAGTCCAAAAGAAAATACTGAAGATAAAAAATCTAACTAAAATGGAGAGAATTCTGCGTCTTTTTGGTAAAGAATATGGTAATTTGAATCAAGCAGCTATTCTGCTTGGTTCTTTTACTTTCTTGTCTCAACTTTTAGGCCTTTTTAGAGATAGAGCAATTGCGCATTTTATTGGACCATCACTTGATCTCGATATTTATTATGCAGCTTTCCGTATCCCAGATTTTATCTTTTTATCTTTCGCTTCACTTTTTTCTATTACTGTTTTAATTCCATTTATTTTAGATAAAATGAAGGGAAGTAATACCTTAAATAAAGATGCTATAGATTTCATAAATAATGTTTTTTCTTTTTTCATTTTACTTCTAGTTTCAATTTCCGTAGTTGCTTTTTTCGCTATGCCTTATTTAGTAAAAATTATAACACCTGGTTTTGATAATCTAGCTCAAACAAAAATAATTTTAATATCACAAATCATGCTACTTTCTCCAGTGTTTTTAGGATTATCTAATCTTTTTGGTTCCATTACTCAATTGTTTAAAAAGTTTTTTATTTATTCTTTAAGTCCTATATTTTATAATTTAGGTATTATTTTAGGTATTGTTTTCTTGTATCCTATTTGGGGAATTTTTGGTTTGGCGTTAGGCGTCGTATTAGGAGCAGTTTTACATTTTATCATCCAATTTACATCTTCTAAAAGTTCAGGCTTTAAAGCGTCTTTTAATACCAATATTTCTTTTAAAGAAATTAAAAATGTTATTTCTATTTCTTTGCCGAGAACTTTAGGTTTATCTATCAATAATATAGTTTTAATTTTTATTGTTTCTATTGCTTCGTTTTTACCTTTTGGTTCTATTTCTGTTTATAATTTATCTTTAAATATTCAAAACGTACCGCTTTCGATTATTGGGCTTTCGTATGCGGTTGCAGCTTTTCCTAATATGTCTCGTTTCTTTAAAAACGGAGATTTAGAAAGTTTTAAAGAGAATTTAATAATGGCTTCAAGGCAAATTATATTTTGGTCTTTGCCAATTGCATTTTTATTTATTGTACTTCGTGCGCAAATTGTACGCGTGATTTTAGGAACACCAACTTTCTCTTGGGATAATACGAGACTAGTAGCTGCATCTCTTGCGCTATTTTCTTTGTCTATAGTGGCGCAGAGTTTGATTGCTCTATTTGCGCGGGCATATTATGCAGGAGGGAATACGAAAAAGCCTCTATATGTGAATTTAATTAGTGCAACTTTAATAGTTGTTTTTGCAAAGATTTTAATTTTTATTTTTAATACTAATGAAACTTTTAGATTTTTTATAGAAAATATTTTGAAAGTTAATAATATACCCGGCACTAGTATTTTGATGTTACCGTTAGCTTATAGTTTAGGAACAATTTTAAATTTCTTATTGCTTTGGTATTTTGTTAAAAAAGATTTTATGCAAGGTAAGCATTTTATCTTAGAAAGTTTTTTGCAAAGCTTAACAGCTTCTTTTGCTTTAGGACTTGTGACTTATTTCTTTTTAAATATTTTTTCTCCTATTTTCGGTACTGAAACTTTCTTCGGTATATTCTTACAAGGATTATTAGCTGGAATTTGTGGAATTTTAGCTGGGGCTTTAGTTTTTTATATATTTAAAAATGAAGAATTTTTATCTTTCATCAAAACCTTACGTACCAAGTTTTGGAAGAACAAAGTTTTGCCTCCATCCGAAGAAAACATCTAACGTATTTCAATTTAATGATTTTTTTGCTAGTATGTAGAATATGCTTTCTAATATAAGAAATTTTTCAATCATAGCCCATATCGATCACGGTAAGTCCACTTTGGCTGACCGGATGCTTGAAATTACCAATACGATTGAAAAAAGAAAAATGCGCGATCAGGTTTTAGACTCTATGGACCTAGAAAGAGAAAGAGGTATAACTATTAAAATGCAACCTGTGCGTATGATGTATGATCTAGATAATACTAACTATGAGTTAAACCTTATTGATACTCCAGGACACATAGATTTCTCTTATGAAGTATCCCGTGCTCTAAAGGCCGTAGAAGGCTCTATACTCCTCGTAGACTCGACTCAAGGCGTTCAAGCACAAACTCTAACCACTCTCGATATGGCGCGCGAAAGCGGGCTTGTGATTATACCAGTTTTATCAAAAGTTGATTCTCCTTTAGCTCGCATAGATGAAGTCAAAATGGAGGTTGCTGTACTTCTCGATATTGATCCTGATTCGATTTTAGAAGTATCTGGAAAAACTGGGCAAGGGGTAGAAGAATTACTTGCCGAAATAGTAAAAAGAATTCCTCCTCCGAAAGAAGAAGAGAAGGATTTTACTAGTGCTTTGATCTTTGATTTTAAATATGATTCGCATCGCGGTGTTATAGTTTACGTTCGAGTTTTTGAAGGTTCGGTAAAGAAAGGAGACTCTTTACTTTTTGCTGTAGCTAATGAAAAGTTTATCGCTCTTGAAGTGGGATTTTTTGGTCCAGCAGAAAACCCTACCGGAGATATTAAAAAAGGTGAAATAGGCTATATTGTAACCGGTATTAAACAAGCTGGTATTGCAAGCGTAGGAGATACTATAACTCAATTTAAAAAACCAAGTGAGCCTTTACCGGGATATATGAATCCTCGTCCTGTAGTTTGGGCTTCTATTTATCCAGAAGATGCTGATGATTTTCCAGAATTAAAACTCGCTTTAGCTAGACTCAAACTTTCGGACTCTGCTTTTTCTTTTGAAGAAGAAGCCTCAGGCACCCTAGGCAAGGGTTTTAGATGTGGATTCTTGGGAATGCTTCATTTAGAAATTATTAGCGAGAGATTAAAACGGGAATTTGATTTGCATTTAATAGTCACCATGCCTTCTATTACTTATAAGGTACTACTCCGTAATGGCAAAGAAGAAATTATCTATTCCCCACATCTATTTCCGGATGATTCGCAAATAGTAAAAGTTTACGAACCTTGGGTAATGGTAAAAATTATTACTCCAAGTATTTACTCTGGAGTCATAATGCCATTCTTGTTTGATCATGAGGCTAAAGTAGAAAGTACAGAGAATTTCGGAGAAGACCGTAGTGCTATAACTCTCAGGATGCCACTACGCGAACTTATGCGTAATTTTTTTGATGATTTAAAAAGTATAACTTCAGGTTACGGTTCGATTTCTTATGAAATGTTACCTTATGAAGAAGCCGATGTTGTAAGACTCGATATTATAGTTGCTGATGAAGTTATGATAGCTTTTACCCGAGTTGTATCTCGTCGTCGTATTGAAGAAGACGGAAGAGAACAAGTTGAAAAATTACAAAAAGTTATCCCTCGTCAACAATTTGCTTTTAAAATTCAAGCTAAAGCTTTAGGGCGGATTATTGCTTCAGAAGGAGTTTCTGCTTTTAGAAAAGACGTTTTAATGCACGGTTCTAAGGTTGTAGGAGGAGGAGACGTTTCTCGTAAAAAGAAATTATTAGAAAAACAAAAACGCGGAAAGAAACGCATGCAAGAACGCGGTAAAATCAATATTTCACAAGATGTTTTCCTTAAAATGATTAAAGGAAAAGAATAATTATTGATAGAAAACAGGTGAGTAAAGTAAAATCATACTCACTATCACAATAATAGAAATTACAGCCCAAATTCTCTGTATTCTTTTTTGATGTTTTTTATTAAAAAGCATATAATTAAATTAGCATTTTTATGAACAATTTTCAAGTTAAAAATAAAAAACACAAAATCATCCATACAGTACCAGTTTTATTTATTTTGTCAGTGTTTTTAATAATCTTTGTTGTTGGAGTATTCTCTCTTTTCTTTAAAATGCAAGAAACTACTAAAAATAAAGAAAATGCACAAATAAAATTACAAGAATTAGACCAAAGAAAAGAAAAACTATTATTAGATATAGAAGGTTTAACTACAACCAAAGGTCAAGAAAAGCTATACCGCGAAAATTATGGTTTAGCTAAAGAAGGCGAAGGAGTTATTGTGATAGTTGATGATGAAAATGCTAAAATTAACGAAAATATCAAAGAAAATAAAGGTTTTTTCAATAATTTTTTGAATATTTTTCGTTAGATTTTATGCTATAATATAAATATGAAAATTACATTTTTTGAAACACCCAAACACGAAGAAGATTTATTAAAAGATTTATTAAAAGATCATGAATTAGTTTTTACTGAAGAAAAATTAAGTCTAGAAAATATTACTCTTGCTTTAGATTCGGAGATTATTTCTGTGTTTATTAATTCTGTTTTAAATCAAGAAATTTTAAGTAAATTACCTAAATTAAAATATATTACTACTCGATCTACTGGTTACGATCATATTGATATTAATTTTGCTCATAGTATGGGTATAGAAGTTTCTAATGTGCCGGCATATGGATCTTCGACTGTAGCTGAATTCGCTTTCGCTTTACTGCTTAATCTTTCTCGTAAAATTCATCTTGCAAATGAAAAGTTAAAAGAAGATGCAGATTTTTCAATTTATAATTTTAGAGGTTTTGATCTTTATGGTAAAACTATCGGTATAATCGGGACTGGGAAAATCGGTAAAAATATGGCTCGTATGGCGAGGGGATTTAATATGAAAGTTATCGCTTATGATTTATATCCAGATTTAGAATTTGCAAAAAATAACGATATAACTTATAAAACTTTTGATGAAGTTATTCGCGAATCTCACGTGATTAGTTTGCATGCACCTTACAATAAAGATAATCATCATTTAATTAATAAAGAAAAAATAAGTATGATGCAAAAAGGTATTTATTTGATAAATACTGCTCGAGGAGAATTAATCGATACTGATGCTTTAATTTGGGGACTTGAGGAAGGTATTATTGCTGGAGCAGGGCTTGATGTACTCGAAGGAGAAAGAGAACTTAAAGAAGAATTAGAAATCTTAGCTTCAGAACAAAGAAGAGAAAAAGTAAATGATTACAAAACTCTTTTTGAAGATAGGGTTTTGATTAATCATAAAGACGTTATTGTTACCCCTCATATTGCTTTCTATTCTCTTGAAGCTGAGGCTGAGATTTTAAATACCACAATGAACAATATCAATTCTTTCATCGCAAAAAATATCATTAATAAAATTTAATTTATGAGTAGAGTTAAAAATTATAAACAAATAGCTATAAATAAAAATCGTGAAATAGTTTTAGATATAATCGAAAATGGTTTAGAAGCTATCAATACTCGACAAATAATTTCTAAAAATATTAAATTGAATGATAATATATTGTTTATTCAAGGGCAGGCTTTTGATTTGAATTTATTTGAAAATATTAAAGTTGTTGGTTTTGGGAAAGCTGCTTGTGAAGCGAGTAGCGCTTTAGAAGAAATTTTAGGGGATAAAATCAAAGAGGGGGCTGTGGTGGGGTTAAAGCAAGTAACTTGTAATTATATAGAAACTTTCTCAGGTTCTCATCCTAAACCATCCAAAGTAAATATTTTACCAGGTAAAAAGATTTTTGATATAGCTAATAACTCTACTGAAAAAGATTTGTTAATAGTTATTGTTTCTGGTGGAGGATCAGCTCTACTTTGTTATCCAGAAGATGAATGCATTCAAGGAGAAAAACTTTATGAGCATTTTCTTAAAAGTGGTGAAACTATTGTAGAGATGAATACTGTACGCAAGCATCTATCCTTATTAAAAGGAGGTGGATTGATGAAAGTTGCTTATCCGGCTACTGTGGTTGGCCTTATATTTTCTGATGTGCCTGGAGATAATTTTGAAGAAGTAGCTTCAGGTCCAACATATAAAGATACAACTACAATAAAAGATGCTCAAAGTTTAATTAGTAAATACAATTTAGGTGAATTTAATTTAATTGAAACTCCAAAAGAAGATAAATATTTTGAAAAAGTTTATAACTTTGTTTGCGTATCCAATCAAACAGCAATTATAAAGATGAAACAAAGAGCAGAAGAACTCGGATTCAAAGTAAATATTGTATCGACTGATTTGTATGAAAATACTGATGTTGCTTTAAATCAAATTTTCTCAAAATTAGAAGAGAATTGTGTTGTTTTAGCTGCTGGTGAACCAAAACTTAAAGTTAGTGGTAATGCTGGCAGTGGAGGTAGAAATCTTTATATGGCTTTACAGGCTAGTAAATTTCACAAATTTTCTGAAGGAGAAGTTTTCGTATCTTTAGCTTCAGACGGTATGGACAATAGTGATGCTTCGGGAGCATTTGTGGACAGTAATACAATTTCTAAGATAAAAAGTTTAAATATTGATGTAGATGAAAAATTAAATAGATTTGATGCTTATACTGTTTTTGAAAAAACTCAAGATTTAATTCTAACTGGACCTACGGGAGCGAATGTTTCTGACCTTATGATTTTATTTAAAAATTATGTTTAAAATTCAAGATATAAAAGCAAAAGAAATATTGGATTCTCGACAAAAACCAACTTTATTGGTGAGTGTTTTTGCGAATAATCAAGAGGGTTATTTTTCCGTACCTTCTGGAGCTTCAACTGGGACTAACGAAGCTTTAGAATTAAGAGATGATGACGGTCACGTCAAGCAAGCAATTATAAATATTGAAACAAAAATTAAAGACAAGCTTATAAATCAAAATGTATTAAACCAATCAGAGATTGATCAAACCATGCTTGATTTAGATAATACTAAAAACAAAACTAATCTAGGAGGAAATGCTATTTTAGGAGTCAGTATTGCCAATCTTAAATTAGGAGCTTTATTGTCTGAATTGCCTACTTATAAATATATTCAAAAAATTAATAATTTAAATTTTCCAAAACAGTCTCCTTATTTATATATGAATTTGATAAATGGAGGTAAGCACGCTAAAAATAATTTAGCTTTTCAAGAATATTTGATTGTACCGATAACTAATAACCCCGAAGAAGCTTTAGAAATTGCTTCGCGTATTATAAACTCCTTAAAGAATATTATTAAAATACAATTAGGCGAAGATTCATTAGAGATGGGAGATGAAGGAGGATTTGCTCCAAAATTATCTTTCGTAAGGCAACCTTTAGTCTTTCTAAAACGAGCAATTGAAGAAAATAAATTAGAAGATAAAGTTAGGATTTCTTTAGATGTAGCTGCTTCTTCTTTTTATGAAGATGGTTTTTATAAAGTAGACGGCATTTCAATGAACAGAGTTGAATTGTTAGATCTTTATGAAAAATTAATAACTGAATTTAATATTTTCTCTATTGAAGATCCTTTCCACGAAGAAGATTTTGAAAGTTTTAAAATTTTAAAAAATAAATACAAGGATTTGATCGTTGTGGGGGATGATTTGACTGTGACTAATAAGCAATTGTTACAAAAAGCAATTCAATCTAATTCAATAAATGCTTTAATAATAAAACCAAATCAAATAGGCACAATTACTGAAACCTTCGAGACTATAGATTTAGCTTTTAAAAATAATATTAAAATTATTATAAGTCATAGGAGCGGGGAGACTAATGATGATTTTATTGCGGATTTGGCTTATGCGTATGGAGCTTTTGGACTGAAATCTGGAGCGCCAACTAAGATCGAACGATTAGCGAAGTATATTAGATTAATTAAAATTATAAAAGAAAATGAATAAAAAAATAAAAATTATTGCCACAATAGGACTTACTAGTAATACTAAAGATATTTTAAGAGAAATGATTTTAGCTGGTATGAATTACGCTCGGTTAAATTTCTCTCATGGTACTCACGAAGAGCATAAGAATTATATAAAAGATATTAAAGAGTTAAATCAAGAATTAAATACTGATGTTAGAATTATTGCTGATTTGTCCGGGCCTCGTATGAATACGAAAGACGGGCATAGTTTTAATTCTGAAGTAGAAACTATCCTCACAGATAAAGATTTAAAAGATTTAGAATTTGTTTTAAATGCTGGAGTTGATCTAATCGCTATGTCTTATATTTCTTGTGCTGAGGATATCTCTCTTTTAAGAAGTAAAATGCAAGATTTAGGTAAAGTTTTACCTATTATTGGTAAAATAGAAAGAAAAATTGCTTATTATAATATTGATGAAATTATAGATAATGCAGATATGATAATGATAGCGAGAGGTGATTTAGGTAATGAAGTTCCCTTAGAACAAATTCCTTTTATTGAAAAAGATATTATCAACCGATGCAATCAAAAAGAAAAATTAGTTATAGTAGCAACCCAAATGATGCTTTCAATGACACAAAACGATAAACCTACTAGAGCGGAAGTTACTGACGTTACTTATGCTATTTTATCAGGAGCAGATTTTGTTATGCTGTCCGAAGAAACTGCCAAGGGTATGTACCCGGTGGAAGCAGTCAAAATGATGCATCAGATTATACAAGAATCAAGTAAACATATTTGACAGCTATGCTATAATATAAATATAGGAAAAATTATTAATTAATAACCCCACTCCGTAACAAAACTACGGCGGGACAAGAAAAATATGAAAGACGTAAAAATATATTCAACCCCAACTTGTCATTTTTGTCATATGGCAAAAGATTTCTTTAAAGAAAATAACGTAGCATTTACAGACTATAACGTAGCTGAAGATCCTCAAAAAAGAGAAGAATTAATAGAGAAAAGCGGACAATTAGGAGTACCGGTTATCTTTATTGGAGACGATATGGTTATCGGTTTCAATAAACCAAAGATAGTAGAACTTTTAGGAATGTAATTTAAAAACCCTTCGTAAAAGAAGGGTTTTTAAATTGTGCCCTCACTCCGAATCGAACGGGGATCTATTCCTTAGGACGGAACTGTTCTATCCATTGAACTATGAGGGCATTATCATATAAATTTAGCATATAAATACACTATTCCAAAATTTGTTTTTTACTTATTTTATGATAAAATACTCTTATGGACGCTGAATCCAAAAAGTTATTAGAAAAAACTTATGAATTAGCATTAGAAAATAACGAAATGCTAAAGAAAGTTAGGGGAGTTCAAAAAAGAGCTTTTCTTATGTCTTTAGTTAAATTTTTGATTTTCGTAGGTATAACCCTAGGTGCTTACTACTACGTAGAACCTTATTTAGAGCAATTTTTAGGCATATATTCTAATCTTTCTGGAATAACTGGTGAAGGAGGAATAAATACTAGTTCTTCGTCCATATTAGATTTAGTTAAAAATCTTGAAGGTAAAATCTCCCCAAAAGATTTACAAGATTTAACTAGGTAATTTCCGAGATACTTGCCCGACTGAAATCATTAAGTCGGAGCTCAGTTTTAAAATAAAATATGCCGAGATAGCTCAGTTGGCTAGAGCGCTCCCCTGAAGAGGGATAGGTCCCCAGTTCGAATCTGGGTCTCGGCACACTAAAAATAAAAACTCCCTTATGGGAGTTTTTATTATATAGACTTAACCTTAATAGTATTTTTCTTGTCTTTGTCTACTTTTTGGATTTTGATTGTGAGGAGTCCGTGCTTTTCGGTAGCTTCTACGAGCTCAGGTTCGACTTCTTGAGGAAGCGATATAGTACGAGAGAATTTACCCCAATAAAGCTCCTTAGTAAAGTAATTCTCATCATCTATATTGTGATCAGAATCTCTTTTACCCTTGATAACGATAACGTCGCGAGCAATAGTAAGCTCCATATCTTCAGGCTTAACCCCTGCTATCATAGTTTGAATTATAATATCGCGAGGAGTTTGATATACGTCGACTGCGAGTTCAGCTTCATCGTTTTCTTCTTCTATCCAATGAGGTTTTTTAACACTTTCTTCTACTTCTAATTCTTCGTTCTCTTCTTCTAACTTAATACTACCTGTTAATCTTTCGAAAAAACTTCTTTTTTTATTTGGTGCCATAAAATTTAATTAATTTCGCCACTCATTCTTCGCAATTTCTCAAAGAGTAGCATTATGATAATAGATACAACCCAAAGGAAAGCAAAAGTTTTTATAAATTCACTTCCTTTATTATTAATTATAAAAAAATTAAAGATAGTATGCAAGCTAGTAGCGACTACTAAGCCTAAAACTAAATAATATTTTTTTAAAAAGTCATTCATATAGAAAGATAGTCCGAGTGAAATACCGATAATGCCGCTCGTAATACTATGAAGTAGGGTAGAACCTAAGAATCTCAAACTTCCTGTGAGCAACCCTACAAAAGTTTCTCCTTGTGCAAAAGGTTTTATTAAAAAAAGTACGTTTTCAAGTGCAGCAAAACCGAGTCCAGCAGTCACGAGACAAATAGCGTAATCTATAGGTCTTTTAATATAATTAGTTTTATGAATAATCACAAAAAAAGCTAAATATTTAATAATTTCTTCAGCGAGAGCCCAGAGAGTTAATTCTAAATTATAATCTGATATTTTATTTTGAATAAATTTTTGAATTGGTATAGTAAATATCACACTTAGCATACTCACTATAAATATCGCGATTAAAACTTTTCTAGATTCTCCTTCCTTCGTTTCTTCTCTAAGCCAAAAATAAAGCCAAAGTAAAGAAGGGAAAATACCTGTTATAAAAGCCAGCAAGAGTATTTTAGGATCGTGAATCATATGGCCATTTTTCTACTAGTAATAATTTTTCTTTACCAATATTTTGCCAGATTTCTTCAGTAATAAAAGGAATGAAAGGATGCATTATTTTAAGGAGTGTAAGTAGGTGAGTATAGAGTAAGATTTTCGCACTCTCATCATTTGTATTATTTTTGATTTTTTCTTTAGAACGTTCGATTAAAATATCTGCAAAAGTATGCCAGAAATAATGATAAATTTTATCAGCTACAATAGAAAAACGATATTCGTTCATCTCACGAGTAATCTCAGATACTAAGTTTTCTAATTCTTGATGAGATTTTTTATCTTCTTCATCAAGTAAACTTAAATTAATATTTTCTTTATCTAGAGAATTAGTTTGCTCTAATACGAAACGAGTCGCGTTCCAGATTTTGTTTGCGAATTTTCCGTAACCTCGGATATCGTTCTCATCTAATTTCAAATCGTTCCCCGGAGTATTACCGACTATCATAGCCATACGAAGTGCATCGTTACCGTATTTCTCTATTATGGTGAGGGGATCGATAGCTTTTTCTCCGAGAGATTTACTCATCTTTTTACCGTCAGCAGAACGTACCATACCGTGCAAATAAATAGTTTTAAAAGGAACTACTCCTAGTAGATATTGAGACATAAGTATCATTCTCGCTATCCAGAAAAATAAAATATCGTGACCGGTTTCGATGATGTTTGTCGGGTGATAATTTTTTAAGTCTTCTGTATTGTTGGGCCAACCTAGAGTAGAAAAAGTCCAAAGTCCAGATGAGAACCAAGTATCTAAAGTATCCGGATCTTGCTCCCAATTTTCTAAATCTGCTGGCGGATTAATATCACAATATATTTCATTATTAGATTTATGATACCAAACAGGAATTCTATGCCCGTACCAGATTTGCCTAGATATGCACCAATCGCGCAAATTCTCTATCCAATGAAAATAAACTTTCTCAAATCTGTCAGGTAGGATTTTAATTTCATTATTTTTTAAAGGCTCGAGCATTAATTCTTTTAAACTTTTGTTGTTTCTTGAAGGAATTTTTTTATTTACGTCTACGAACCATTGTTTTTTAGGTAAGGGTTCTATGACTGCACCGGTTCTCTCCGCAGTAGGGACGCTCTGATTTATTTCTTCTTCTTTCTCTAATAAATTTTGCTCTTTGAGCCAAGCTACGATAACTTCGCGAGCTTCGGTAGTTTTTTTATTTAAAATATTTTCTCCGCCGACGGTCATTTTCGCGAATTCGTTGATAACTGGCTTTATTTCGAGGTTATGTCTTTTTGCGATTTCCCAATCTATTTGAGAATGAGCCGGAGTAACTCCGAGAGCTCCGGTACCGAAATCTTTTTCTACTATATCGTCTGCAATAATTTTAATATGAATAGGCACTCCACAAAATTCTAAATCATATTCGCGACCGATATATTCGGTATATCTTTCGTCGTTAGGATTTACGGCTACTGCTACGTCTCCAACTTTAGTTTCAGGGCGAGTAGTTGATATATAGATAGGGAAGTCAGGAGAGTATTTAAAGGTATAAAGTTTCGCTTTACGTTCTTCATTAACTATCTCATCGTCTGAAATAGTAGTTTGACCTTTCGGGTCCCAGTTTACTATACGATAACCTTGATATATTAATCCATCATCGTACATTTTTTTAAAAGTCGTCCGTACTGCAAGATTACGTTTTTCGTCTAAGGTAAAAGCTTCACGAGACCAGTCGAGCGAAGCTCCCATTTTTTTAGTTTGATTTACTATTGTGTCATGAGAATTTTTCGCGTATTCTTCTACTCGTTTCAAGAATTCTTCTCGGCCGAGGTCAGCTTTCCTTATTTTCTCTTTTTCTAAAAGTTTCTCTACTTTGGATTGAGTCGCTATTGCGGCATGATCAGTTCCCGGTAGCCAAAGAGTCCTTTTGCCTTGCATACGATTGTAACGAACCATTATATCTTCGATAACGAGCATTAAAGCGTGCCCAGTATGGAGACTACCGGTAACGTTCGGAGGAGGGAGGACTATCGAGAAAGCTTTGGCATCTTTATCTGTAATACCTTTTTCTACACAAATATCAGGATTAAAAAATCCAGATTCTTCCCACATTTTATAAATCTTGTCTTCTGTATCTTTCGGGTTATAAGGTTTTAAGAATTTCTCATTAATTTCCATATTACTTGATTATATCATAATTTTGTTATAAATTAAGGAAAATGTTCATTCTTGAGGAATATTACGCTGGGTGTAAACCCAAAAATTCGCGACATACAGAGAATCGCAACATTTCCGGATCTTTTGATCCGGTTTTTTATTTGAGTCTTAAATTACCTTCGGCTTTTATATTTTTATATTTTTTATCTGGATTTTTTATATATTTTAGGTATCCAGCAAGAGCTATCATTAGGGAATTATCTCCTGTAAGCTTCAGGTCAGGGAATAGAGTTTTAATACCGTATTTTTTAGTCATTTTATTTATTTCTTTCTTGATATTTTTATTTGCAGAAACTCCTCCAGCAACTATTAAACTTTGAACTTTATATTTTTCTATAGCTTTCTTAGTTTTATGTACGAGAGTTTCAGTTACAGCATTTTCGAATTCAAGTGCAATTTTACTTTTCATATCGGTATTAATTTCTATATTTTCTTTTTTCAAATCACGGATCAAATATAAAACCGCAGTCTTAAGTCCCGAAAAAGAGAAATTAAAATCCTTCGTATATATCATCGGGCGAGGAAGTCTAATTAAAATCGGAAGTTTTTGTATTTTCAAAACGCGCATATCCGCGTGCTCGCGGATTGCTATGCTCGGCTCGTCAGCCTGCGCAATGTTTTTCAAATGCAAAAACTTCCTTTGCTCTTCAGCAAGGCGAGAAATTTCTGGACCGCCAGGATAAGGTAGCTCGAGCATGCGAGCAACTTTATCATACGCTTCTCCTACTGCATCATCTACAGTTTCACCGATAACTTTATATTTACCGAAATCTTTAATTATTACGAGCTCGGTATGACCTCCGGAAATTAGTAGAGCAAGCATCGGGAAAAGATTTTTATTATTTAAGGGAATTTGAAAACTTTCTTTTGTATTAGCAAAAACTGAAAGTATATGACCTTCCATATGATTTGCAGGGATTATCGGTACGTTATATTTTTCCGCTAACTCTTTCGCATAGACTATTCCAGTCCAAAGAGCCGGTTCGAGTCCGGGTCCCGAAGTTACGGTGATTAAATCAAAAGGTTTCTTTAATTTCAGATTTTTATTCTCAAGTTGCTTTAAAACCTTAGTAAATAAGATAGGCAAGTTCTTGATATGCTCGCGTTTAGCGAGGGCAGGGTAAACCCCTCCGTATTCTTTATGAATTTCTATCTGAGAGGCGAGAGTATTCGCTAAAACCTCGAAATTTAAGCTATTTCGAGTCTTTTTGACCTCAAGCACACTTATCCCTGTTTCGTCACAACTCGTCTCTATTGCAAGTATTTTCATATCAAAATATTATGATATTTATTGATTCGCTTGTCAAATTTTAAAGAATTTGGTATACTAAAAACTAATTTGCTCATCATAAAATTTTAACCATGATAGATAATTTTTTAAATTTTTTTGAAAAAATTAAATCTTTAAAAACCGGTTATTTTGTCTTTGTTTTGAATCAAAAAAATGTTAAACCAATTTTAATTGGTTTCGAAAGTGCAAAGAATATTTCACTTGATGTTTTTTCTGATTTTTCCAAAAAAGAAGTTTCTAGCTTGGAAGCATTGTTTTTTTCTTTTCAAAAACATTACAATTTAAAAGTCAGAAAATTGACTTCTTTGCCAGAAGAATGGCAACAAATTGTAAAAACTTTTGCTGATGAAAAAGCAGAATTTAAAGTTTTTGAAATTGAAGACTTGAAGTAGTAACTAAAAAGGAGCCCTTGAAATATCAAGAACTCCTTTTTTATTTGTGCGTGGTATAGGATTCGGTCACAAGTATTTTTCTGCTGAAAAATCTCGCGACCCCGTCTCGGCACGACTGCCTCCGACTTTCGAATCCTAACGCAAAAAGCTATCACTTTTGTGCGTGGTATAGGATTCGAACCTATCGCCTTGTCTACGTCAAAGACACGCTCTACCAAATGAGCTAACCACGCATAAAGTAAGCCTAAGCCTACTTTTTTACTTTACATTTTTTCACTAATTCTTTCAAGTGCTAAGATGAAAGCACTATTTCGGAGAGTTGTATTATTTTCTTTAGAAATTTCAAATATTTTATTTGCAGAATCTGTAAGTATAGAATTTAATTTTTGATTTACCTCATCTTCAGTCCATTTCTCATTTTTCAAATTTTGATCCCATTCGAAATATGATACTGTAACCCCTCCCGAATTCGCTAAAACGTCTGGGATGACTGGAATATTTTTGCTACTTAGGATTTCATCAGCTTCTGGAGTAATCGGTCCGTTAGCAAGTTCGAGGATAATTTTCGCTTTTATATTGTTTGCATTTTTATCTGTAATTTGATTTTCGAAAGCTGCTGGTATTAATACGTCGCATTCTAATTCGAGTAATTCTTCGTTAGTTAGATTCTTTGCATTAGGGAAATCAGAAAGTGAACCGTTTGTTTTTTTGTGATTTTCTAATTCTTCAAAACTAAAACCTTCTTCTTTATAAATTCCTCCTTTACTATCTGAAACCGCGATTACTTTATGACCGTCTTTTAGAAAGCTTTTAATGGCGAAAGAGCCAACGTTTCCGAAACCTTGAACAACAACTTTTAGATTTCCATCGAGATTTAATTTATCTTGCAAAGCTTTAAAAGTATAAAATCCTCCGAGACCTGTTGCGCTCTCGCGACCGAGTGAACCTCCGTATTCAACTGGTTTGCCGGTGAAAGTAGCGCGAGTTTTGTCTCCTGTTAACTTTTCATATTCATCACTCATCCATTTCATAATTTCGCCTGTAGTGTTT
The DNA here is from genome assembly GCA_031972685.1 of Minisyncoccota bacterium. Taxonomy (GTDB): domain Bacteria; phylum Patescibacteriota; class Minisyncoccia; order Phycocordibacterales; family UBA9973; genus UBA9973. The sequence continues at coordinate 42,131 of DALYEI010000005.1, forward strand.
ACGTCTGGAGCAGGGACGTCTTTATGAGGTCCGATAATATCATAGAATCTTTTTACCCAACCTCGAGAAAGTTGCTCTAATTCATTTTTAGAAAGTTCTTTCGGATTGACAGTTATTCCTCCTTTTCCTCCGCCCATAGGTATACCTGCAACTGCGCATTTGATAGTCATCCAAAAAGCGAGAGCTTTAACCTCGTTGATTTCTGTGTCTGCATGATAACGAATTCCTCCTTTATAAGGCCCTAGTGCATCGTTATATTCAACTCTATAGCCTTCAAAATATTTAATTTCTCCATTATCCATTTTAACCGGAATTTGAACTTTAATATCGCGGTTTGGATTTCTGAGACTTTTAATTAAACTTTCGTTAAAACTTTTTATCTCGATAACTTTATCAAGTTGAGACATTGCATTTAAAAATGGATTTTGCATATTTTTTACCTTGTCGTTTATGAGCGACTATTATTAATTAATAATTTTTTCTAAGGTTTCTAATTCTTGTTTAGTGTTTGCGCCTAGTGCTTCTATATTATCTAAATCGATACTTTCGATTTTTTCATTTTCTTCTTTGGCTATTTTTAATAAATCAGTTAAATAATATTCTCCTTGAGCATTTTCATTTTTTAATTTTTGTAAATTATTCCAAAGAAAATTAGATTCAAAAATATAAAGCCCAGCATTCACTTCTTTAATATTTCTTTCTTCTTCGTTGGCGTCTTTATACTCTTTAATTCCTATAATTTCATTATTTTCATCTCTTTTAATTCTACCAAAAAAATTAAAAGCACTACGTTCATTTTCAAAGTTCTCTAAAGTTGTAGTACCTAAAGTTATAGTAGCCTTTTTATCTAAATGAGTTTTAATTAAATTAGCTAAAGTTTCTTTTTTAATAAAAGGTTGATCTCCAGACATTACTAAAATATGTTTTGCATCTTTAGCTTTCTCTTTAGCACAAGATACAGCGTGCCCGGTCCCTAATTGCTCGTCTTGAGTTGCATAAACACAAGTTTCTCCTAAATGTTCTATAACTAATTCTTTCTTGTGTCCTACTACGATTATCGGTTTAGTATTTGTAAACTCTAAAACTTCGTCTACTATATGCTTAATCATTGTTGAATTTTTAAGAGGAGCTAATACTTTCGGTAAATCTGATTCCATCCTTTTACCCTTGCCGGCAGCCAAGATTACGATTTGTACATTTTCCATAATATTTTCCATCTATATAATCTACTACTTTTTTTGATTTTGGGGAAGTGGGCAGGATTTATATATTTGGTATAATTTTAGTATGAAATTAAATTTATTGACGAAGACTTTCGCCCTTTATTCTAATTTGCGTTTTATGGAAATAAGTAAGATAAAGAAGGAACCCGTAAAAGTTCAAGAAGAGTTTTTATTAGATTTGATTTCAAAGGTTAAAGATACTGAGTATGGGCGTAAATATAATTTTGAACAGATTAAAACCTTAGCAGATTTTCAAAGACAGGTTCCTGTAGTGATTTATGAAGATGTTGCTCCTTTTATCGAACGTATGATGCAGGGCGAAGAGAATATTTTATTCCCGGGTTTAGTAGAAAACTTTTCTAAATCTTCAGGTACCACAGCGAGAAGCAAATTTTTACCTGTTAGTGAAGAAATCCTTGAGACTACCGTGAAGGGTGGGCAAGATCAGCTTATTTTCTATCTTAAAAATAATCCGCAAAGTAGCGTACTCGAAGGTAAGGCTATCTTTTTAGGTGGTAGTCTCGATAAAATTAAAGATGATCCGGAAATTTATGCTGGTGACGTATCGGCTATCTTGATGCACGAATTACCTAGCTTTTGGCAATACTTTCGTAAACCGAGTTTAGAAATAGCAACTATGCAAAACTATGAAGAAAAGATAGAACGTATTATCGAAGAAACCATAGATGAAGATATTCGTTCTTTGGCTGGGACGCCGACTTGGACTTTAGCTTTGATAAATAAAATAGTTGAAAAGAAAAAAGTAAAAAGTATTTTAGAAATTTGGCCTAATCTTGAAATCTTTTTTCACGGAGCAGTAGCTTTCGCTCCTTATCGTAAAATCTTCGAAGAATTAATCCCGACTCCAAATATGCATTATATTGAAATCTATAATGCTTCCGAAGGTTTTATGGCAGTGCAAGATAACCTCGCTCGTAGGGGAGAGATGTGGCTTGCGCCGGACTATGGGATTTTCTACGAATTTATACCTATGTCAGAGTACGGTAAAGAAAATCCGAAAGTTTATACTATGGCCGACGTAAAACTAGGGGAGAATTACGCTCTAGTTTTGACTAACAATTCCGGGCTTTATCGGTATATTATCGGGGATACCGTAGAATTCACTACGCTTTTTCCTCATCGTATTAAAATCACCGGTAGAACGAAGCATTTTATAAACGCTTTCGGAGAAGAAGTCCTCGTTCATAATACGGACGAAGCTTTACGTATTGCTTGCGAGAAAACGAATGCGACTATTTCGGATTATACGGCTTGCCCAATATTTATGAGTGAGTCTCAAGGCGGAGCTCATGAATGGATAGTTGAATTTATTAAAGCTCCTGAGAATTTAGAAAACTTTATAGATATACTCGACTCTACTTTACGAGAACTTAATTCGGATTACGATGCCAAAAGAAAAGGAGATATAGTTTTAAAAAAATTAGTTTTGCATAATGCTCAAAAAGGAACTTTTTATAATTGGATGAAGTCTAGAGGTAAACTCGGCGGGCAAAATAAAGTCCCTCGTCTATCCAACAGTCGCGAATACGTCGAAAGTATTTTAGAATTTTTGAAACCTTAGTTATTGAAGACTGACGGGGTAAATAACATATGAAATTTAATTTTGAACAACCAAATAAAGAAAATTCTCGAAGAGCGTTTCTTAAAAAACTGAGTATTTTAGGAGCGTCTTTATTTTTTAATTCAACAAAAATACCTGAATTTAAAAAAGAAAAAAATATTGAAAATAAAGAAGAATTTTGCATTGAGAAAAGAGAAGTCTGGGATACTAAATGGAACGAAATTAAGAAACAATACGAAATTTCTGTAGGGCAAGAATTCCATATTAATATTAAAGGCAAAGATTATAAAAAATATGTTAGTTCTTTATCTTATACCAAGCATGAAAATAAAGAATTAAAAGAAGTTTATAAAAGAATTGTGATCCATCATTCGGCTTTAGATTCTAAGAATAATGTTTTAGAAGAAGTAGAAGGAGTTCGAGATTTTCATATTGGGAAAAGGGGATTTGATGATATTGCTTATCATTTTTTGATTGGAAAAAATGGAGAAATTTTTGAAGGGCGACCTATAGATAGGCTCGGTTCTCACGCTGGATTCACTAGAGAATCTGAAGATTATTTCAAAAATTATTTACCTAATAAAGCTAAAGACTTAAAACCACAAGAAAATGGTTATGAAGAAAGATTTAAACATTATAAAAAAGTAGTTAGGCAAGATCCTGATTATGGGTCTATTGGGATAGTAGTTTTAGGTAATTTTGATAGCAAGGATGAGCCAACAGAAATACAGTTAGAATCTTTAAAAAATCTTTTGAATGATTTAAAAATGGAATATGAAATTCCTAAGGCTAATATGATTTTTCATAATGAAGTTAAAGAAAAAGTAGTTGAATCTTCCGGGTTACGTTTAGCTAGTCCGACTACGGCTTGCCCTGGTAAAAATTTAGAAATAAGATTTCCGAAAATCAAAGAAGAATTAGTAGAAGATACAGAAAACGCTCTCTGTAAAAATGTTTTAATTGATAAATAAAAAACCGGCTCGAAGATAAATCTTCTCGCCGGCCTCAAAAGAGGTTCTATTAAATTTTATTTAGGAACAAAATGTTCCTTAACCCAGTTTGGGCTCATTTCTATAATTTTACTTTTTTCAACTCCAGAAACTTTTTCTAGTAGTGAAATACAAATCTCATGGTTTCCTTCCTCATCAAGCCCTTCAATTGAACAAAGATATTCATCTACACCGTTTGGATCTTTTAAATAAAAAGCTCCAACCAAAGAAAAAGCCTTTGGTTTACCATGAATTCCAGCAAATATGTTTTCTGCAAGATAGAATTTTTTTGAATTTTTTTTCACCACCTCATCGTCGGGGTTAGCAATTTTGTCCGAAAATAAAAATTTTTCAGTCATAGTATTTTGTAACATAACATGAATTCCCGATGAGTTTGAATTGTTTAACTTATTAAACAATAAACCTGCTGTGGTTCTAATTTTTTGACGTGTGTCCATCATTATCGTTTAGTTTTAAAATTATTAGAATTTTTTTTTGCAATGTGCAAATATCTAGATTTTTATATCATTTTTGGTTGATATAGTCAAGTTGATAAATACCTTTTTAGGGGTTAATCTTAAGTTGAGTAATTTTGTTTTTTCATAATAAAATCAATAAAAATGAAAGCATTTTTAAATCTCGAAGATAGAAATTTCTGTATATTTTTTGAACTTGAAGATTTCAAAGCCTTAATCAATGAAGAAATATTAGAAACTTATCTCTATTTAGTTACCAGAGACCCTCGCTTTATAGATAGAACTAAGTTGACTTTTTCGACAAATACGCAATTGAGAATTTTACAAAAAGATAACGGTTTGCGAAATATATTTCGCAATATGATTGATTATGATCAATTCCAATTCCTGCTCGAGGCTGATTTTTGTAAAAATAATTTTATTTACCATATCACTATGGCTATGGATTCATTCGATTATTATTGCGCGCTATTAAAAGAATATAATAATCCTATACCTATCCGGTATTTGAATGAAGCCTGTATTGAATTTTATTCAGAGATAAATAATCCAGAGAAAAAAGTTGAATTCACAAATCTAGAAAAAAAGTGGCAAATTCGCTTTTCTAGTTAAAAGCTCTGCAAAAAGAGCTTTTTTATTTTGAAACAGAGGCTTCCGTCTTCACAAAAACGAAAAATATTGAATATTCCAGTCTTTTTAAATCCTTTGCATTTTTTTAAATAATGTTATAATATATAAATATTGGTTTAAATTGGCCCTATCGTCTAAC
>DALYEI010000005.1:47269-49088 GCA_031972685.1 Minisyncoccota bacterium
ATTGGCCCTATCGTCTAACGGTTAGGACATCGCCTTTTCAAGGCGGTAATCAGAGTTCGATTCTCTGTAGGGTCACCATTTCGTGCTAGCACGAGAAACATCATGAATGAAGAAGAAATCACAAAATTATTTTTTTCAGATCCAGAAAAACTATTCTCTGCAATAAAAGAAAAAGGAGGTAATTTAGATTTTGTTAAGAAAATACAACTGGGCAAACTACTAGTTCGAGAAAGATTCCCAAAGTTGATTACAAACAAACACGAAGATGCTATAGATTTTTTATTTTGGTTCATTTACGGAATCGAACAAGAGACGAGGGATTCTATTTTATACGTAGAAGATAAACTTGGTAAGAACAAGAATGAGACAGAAATAATGATTGACGGAATGACTTTCGGTCAAAAAATTGATTTTATTGAAAAAAACTATGTAAATGATAAAGGTAATAATATTTACGTGTCTTTCATGAGAGAATTAAATAAGTTAAGAAATCATATGTCTCACGGAAGATTAAATGAATTAAAATACAAAGGTTATTTTTTATCTGAACCAGAAGGTCAGCTTAAAATTTTTGCTGATGTTAGAAATGCGAATCTAAAAAAAGAGTTAGTTAAATAATTTTATTGAATTTATTCTCAACCTGTATGACTGAACAAATCACTAAAAACCAACATTACGTGCCACAATCCCTACTTCGATATTTTACTAATTTAGACGAAAAGCTTTTTGAGGTTCTTTTGCGTGAGAAAAAGATCTATCCAACAAATACAGCTAATTCGATGTGTGAGACTTTTACCTATGAGCATGAAAAATTACCAGTAAACACCATTGAAAAATATTTAGCAAATATTGAAGGCGAAGTGGCAACTCAAGTTAAAAATTTGATTCAGATGATTGAAGAAATAAAAGATGGTAAAACAGATATATCTGACGCAAAGGTAGTAGTTGAGAAGACTCTTCGTAATTTCCTCCTTTTCTATTATCGAAGTGGGGCTCTCCTTACCGAATATTCAAGCTTTAAGAAAGAGGATAGAATACCACTAATGTCAGACAAAATACTTAATCACGAATACCTAGATGGATTAGCTGGAGTGGTCAAAGATTTCTATAGTTTTGCGATTATTGAGAGTTCTAATGATTTTCTGATTAGCGATCAGTTTGTTTCTACATCAGCTCTAAGAATCAAAACTCAATTTTTTGAACTAAGTAATCGTCACATTGGATTAAATGAGACATTAATTCTTATACCAATCTCAGCACGCTTTTATATTGCTTATTGGAATACCAAGAAAGATTTTTTTCTTAAAGCGGATGTAATTAATACACTAAACAAAGATGAGATTAAACAGATTAACAATACAATTATCAATAATTCGTACGTTAAATGTGTTGGAATGAAACACGAGAGAATTGAAGAGGTTTTGCTTAAATACAAAGAATCGTCTCCAACGCAAGTATTCGCAGGCGGAAATCCTAGTGGTTTTTCCATGGGTTCAATTAAAAAGAAAGAAGTCTTTTTCTACGAAGAAGAGAGAGAAGCTTGGAAGTTGCTCGAATTTATGACCATTATGTTTTATAAAGGTTTAGGAAGAAATGATTCTTGTAAGTGTGGTAGTGGTAAAAAATTTAAGCGGTGCCATCTTGATGCTTATACTAGAATACAAGAGATTATGCAGACATTCGGTTTATCACAAAGAGAAGGTATGATGCGGCATTTAATCTGGGGCGTACCTCTTATTGAACAACCTATAGATAAGTGGAGTGGTTATAGTAAAACAAAAGATAAATAGTTGAGATACATACTTTTTATACCAAAACA